>NZ_JAFLNG010000277.1 GCF_017427025.1 Streptomyces sp. FH025 | reverse complement strand
GCTCCGAGCCGTGAACCAGTGCTCGCGCACCGCGTCGGTGGGCCGCTGCTCGCCCAGGGCGCCCAGCCCCCACTCCCCCAACGCCTCGATCACCGGCCGCAGTTCGCGTCCGCGCTCGGTCAGCTCGTACACCGTCGCATTGGCCGGCCGTTCCAGCCGGCGCCGCAGCGCGAGCCCGTCGCCTTCGAGCTGCTTGAGCCGGGCGGCGAGGATGTCGGTGGAGACGCCGGGCAGGTCGGCGTGCAGGTCGGTGTAGCGGCGCGGGCCGTCGAGGAGTTCACGGACGATCAGGAGGCTCCAGCGCTCGCCCACCGCGTCCAGGGCGCGGGCGACGGCGCAGTACTGGTCGTAGCTTCGGCGTGACATGTGGATCAGCATAGCCAAGAGGTTGGACTTTCCAAGTGCTCACTTGGTAGAACAAAGCAGCAGTAACGGAGCGGGTGGTGACGGTCGGGAGGCCGCAGATGGAGTTTCGACAGTCCAGCAAGCTCAACGACGTGTGCTACGAGATCCGCGGCCCGGTGGTCGACCAAGCCAACGCCTTGGAGGAGGCCGGGCACACCGTGCTGCGGCTGAACACCGGCAACCCGGCGCCGTTCGGCTTCGAGGCGCCGGAGGAGATCGTCCAGGACATCATCCGCAACCTGCCCAAGGCGCACGGCTACAGCGACTCGCGCGGCATCCTGCCGGCCCGCCGCGCGGTGGTGCAGTACTACCAGCAGCGCGGGGTCCAGGGCGTCACCGTCAACGACGTCTACCTCGGCAACGGCGTCTCCGAGCTGATCCAGATGGCCGTCACCGCGCTGGTCGACGACGGCGACGAGGTGCTCGTCCCGATGCCCGACTACCCGCTGTGGACGGCGGTGGTCCGGCTGGCCGGCGGCAAGGCCGTGCACTACCTGTGCGACGAAGAGGCCGAGTGGTACCCGGACCTGGACGACATCGCCGCCAAGATCACCGCCCGCACCAAGGCGATCGTCGTCATCAACCCCAACAACCCGACCGGCGCGGTCTACCCGAAGGAACTGCTGGAGGGCATCCTCGACCTGGCCCGCCGCCACCACCTGATGGTGCTGGCCGACGAGATCTACGACAAGATCCTCTACGACGGCACCGAGCACCACTGCCTGGCCGCCCTGGCCGACGACGTGCTCACCCTCACCTTCAACGGCCTCTCCAAGGCCTACCGGGTGGCCGGCTTCCGCAGCGGCTGGCTGGTCGTCTCCGGCCCCAAGCAGCACGCCACCGACTACCTGGAGGGCCTGACGATGCTCTCCGGCATGCGGCTGTGCCCCAACGTGCCCGCGCAGTACGCCGTGCAGGCGGCCCTCGGCGGCCACCAGTCCATCAACGACCTGGTGCTGCCGAGCGGGCGGCTCACCGAGCAGCGCGACATCGCGGTCAAGGCGCTCAACGAGATCCCCGGCGTCAGCTGCGTCAAGCCCAAGGGCGCCCTGTACGCCTTCGCCAGGCTCGACCCGGCCGTGCACCGGATCGTCGACGACGAGCGCTTCGTGCTGGACCTGCTGCTGCGCGAGAAGATCCACGTCGTCCAGGGCACCGGCTTCAACTGGCCCCGCCCGGACCACTTCCGCTTCGTCACCCTGCCGCGCGCCGACGACCTGGAGACGGCCGTCAACCGGATCGGGCGCTTCCTGGCGACGTACAAGCAGAACTGAGCGCCTACGCTCGACCACATGACCGTCCTTCGTTCCGTCGCCCTGTTCGTGCTCGCCGCGCTCGCCGAGATCGGCGGCTGCTGGCTGGTGTGGCAGAGCGTGCGGGAGCAACGGCCGTGGTGGCTGGCCGGGTTGGGGGTGGTGGCGCTCGGCGCGTACGGCTTCGTCGCGGCGCTGCAGCCGGACAGCCACTTCGGCCGGGTGCTGGCCGCGTACGGCGGGGTTTTCGTGGCCGGCTCGCTGCTGTGGGGCGTGTTCGTGGACGGCTTCCGGCCGACCCGCTACGACGTGCTGGGCGCGCTGATCTGCCTGGCCGGGGTCGCCGTGATCATGTACGGGCCCCGGCGCTGAGGCTCTGGAACCTCGGCGCCGGGGCCCGTCACACCGAACGTGCGGGACTACGCGGGACTACCAGCCCCAGCCGCCGCCCTGGCCGTCGTCGTCGCGGTCCGAGTCCCAGCCCTCGCCGACCTTGCGCAGGATCGAGTAGTTGTCGATCTGCGTGCCGTTCTCGGCGAGCGCGGTGACCTTCATGACCGACTTCTGGCCCAGGCGGGCCGGGGTGACGTCGACCTTGATGAAGGAGTAGCCGGTGTAGCGCACCCGCGACCACTGGATGGTCTCGGGGACCTTCACCTTGCCCTTGCCCCAGTAGTAGGTCTTGACCTCGTCCTGGTGGTTCTCGTGCCCCTCGTAGGTGTCCGGCACGTCGAACTTGTAGAGGCTGCGGCCGGCCGCGCCCGCGGTCACGTAGACCACGCCGTCCTTGGCCGGCTCGATGGTGGCGCCGCTCGGCACCTGCTTCGAGACCTTGTTGCCCAGGATGGCGTCGGTGCGCTCGTAGATGTGGTTGTGGCCGTTGATGACCAGGTCGACCCGGTACTTCTCGAACAGCGGCACCCAGGCCTCGCGGACACCGCCCTCGGAGGCGTGCGCGACGGTGGTGGAGAAGGCGCAGTGGTGGAAGAAGACCACGACGAAGTCGATGGTCTCGTCGTTGCGCAGGTCCTTGAGGGTGCGCTCCAGCCACTTGGTCTGCTTGTTCGCCGAGATGCCGAGGTTGGCCGGGATCTCGTAGGAGACGTCGTTCGCGTCCAGGGAGATGACGCCGACGTTCTTGTAGCGGAAGGTGTAGACGCCGGGGACCTTGCGCGGGTCCGGGCCGTTGTTCGGCAGGAAGAAGCGGGCGTTCTCGCCGCCGTAGCCGTTGGGCGAGTACCAGGCCTCGATGTCGTGGTTGCCGTACGCGACCATCCACGGGATGTCGGCGGCGACCGTCTCGGTCTGGACCAGGAAGTCGTCCCAGGTCTTCGCGTTGAAGACGGACTTGTCCGGGTCGGTGCCGGAACCCGCCGGGTCGGCGTAGCAGATGTCGCCGGCGTGCAGGTGGAAGGCCGGCTTCTGGGCCCGGATGATGTTGTCGTTGCCGGCCGCGTGCGCGCTGACGCCCTGGTCGCCGAAGGCGGTGAAGGTGAACGGCTCGTACACCTTGCCCCAGCGGTGGTCGCGGGAGGGCGCGGTGCGGAAGGTGTGCAGGGTGGAGATCTGCTGCTGCGAGGCCGGGTCGAAGCCCTCGTGGCCGACACCGTAGTAGTAGGTGGTGTCGGGGTGGAGGTCCTCCAGCGCCACGTGCAGGTAGTACTGGTCCACGGGCTGGCCGGTCGGGGTCAGCGCCGGGGTGTGCAGGGCGCGGACCTCGGCCTGGACCTTGTGGCTCAGCTCCCACGGGGTCTTGCCGAAGCGCAGGAACGGCTTCTTGACCGGCGCCGGGACCTGCCAGGAGATGCGGAACTGGGTGTCCGGCTCGGGGCCGAACTGGAGGTGACGGCCGGTCGGCGCGACCAGCGCGCCGTCGATCCCGTCGGTCGTGGCGCCGGTCAGCAGCTGCGGGGTCGCCGGGGCGGCGAAGGCCGTCCCGCTGCCCAGGGCACCGCCGACGGCGACGGCGCCCACGGTGACGGCACCGGCGCGCAGCATCCGGCGGCGGGAGAAGCGGGCCCGCAGGTACTCGTGCTGCTCGGCCATGCTCATGCGGTCGGCAAGCTTGGCCGGCACGCCCATGTTGGGGATATCCATGCGCGGGACTCTGTCAGCGACGCGTGGACCGGACGCGGACTTCCGGTGAACGGGGCTCTGCGCGCGCCCCACTCGAACGCCAATGTTCGACCATGCTTAGGTAAAGAGCATGGTCATATCGAATCAACGCCGGATCATGGCCCCCGCCGACAGCGAGGGCTGACGCGCCGTCGCAGCCGGTGCGATCAGGAGGAGGGCTCGTCCCACGGGCTCTCGGCCCGGTCGCCGGTGCCGTCGCAGGTGCGGCAGATCTCGTCCCGGTAGGCGTGCTTGGCGCCGGTGGCGTCCACCCGGTAGCGGACGTAGACCCCGGTGCCGTCGCAGAGGAAGCAGTTGCCGCCCCCGCCGCCCACCTCGGTGGTTCCGGTGCCCTGGCAGGTCCGGCAGCTGAGGCCGGCGGTCCGGCCGGTGCCCGCGCAGATGCGGCAGACCGTCGTCATCGTCTTCCTCCCCGGGCGCGGAACCGCTCGATGCCACCGGTCATGGTAGTGGTCGGGCACCGTGAGCGCCCCGAGACCGCGATCTGATGATCAGTCGGCTCATGGGCGACCGGGTGGCCGGCTCAGTCGGGCAGCGCCTCGCGGACCCGGCGGGAGACCGAGATCAGCTGGAGGTCGAGCAGGCCGGGCGGATCGGCGAGGCCGGGGCCGCCCGCGTGCACCCAGGCGGCTATGTCCTCGATCATCTCGTCCATCAGCACGAAGCCCAGCCAGACCGGACGGCCGCCCGCCGCCCGCCCCTCCGCGGAGGGGCCGACCACCACCACGTTGGACTGGGTGCACACGTCCAGGCACTTCACCGCGCGCACCCGCCCCGCCGAGCCGACCGCCGTACGCAGCCGCTCGTACTGCCCCGCGTGGTCCACCCCCGGGTGCTTGGCCTCGGTGCCGCAGCAGCAGCCCCGGCAGACGGTGACGGTCACCGGGGAGCCGGAGCCCTGCTTCCGGTCGCGGTCTCGGCGGCTCATCGGCTGCGGTACTCCCCTGGTCGGCGGTCCTGGTCTGCGGTCCTGGTCTGCGGCGTGTCCCGCACCGGCACTGTACCCGCCGCGCCTGAGGGGCCACCGGGGCTTCGTACGGCCGGGGGGCCGTCCGGCTATCCGAAAAGCTGCGGTCGCGTGGCCGAAAGTGGATAGGCACGCGGGCGCCGCTCGGGGAGGCTGGACCCGAGCAGTGGCGGTGCGCCCCCGTCGGGGGAGGGGGCGCACCGGCGCCGCGCCGCCGGCCCTACGCCGCCGCCCGCTTTACGCCACCGCCCTACGCCACCGCCCGCTTTACGCCACCGCCCGCGCCGCCGCCCGTCCCGCCGTACGGCCGGAGAA
The DNA here is from genome assembly GCF_017427025.1 of Streptomyces sp. FH025. Taxonomy (GTDB): domain Bacteria; phylum Actinomycetota; class Actinomycetes; order Streptomycetales; family Streptomycetaceae; genus Kitasatospora. The sequence continues at coordinate 4,471 of NZ_JAFLNG010000277.1, read as the reverse complement.
CAGGCAGCCGCCCAGGAACGTCCCCTCCAGCGAGCGGTAGCCGTGCACGCCCCCGCCGCCGAAGCCGGCCGCCTCGCCCGCCGCGTAGACGCCGGGCAGCACCTCGCCGTCCGGGCGCAGCACCCGCGAGGACAGGTCGGTCTCCAGGCCGCCGAGCGACTTGCGGGTGAGGATGTTGAGCCGGACGGCGATCAGCGGGGCCGCGGCCGGGTCGAGGATCCGGTGCGGGGCGGCGGTGCGGATGAGCTTGTCGCCGAGGTAGCGGCGGGCGCCGTGGATGGCGGTGACCTGGAGGTCCTTGGCGAAGGGGTTGGCGACCTGCCGGTCCCGGTCCTCGACGGTGCGGCGCAGCTCGTCGGGGTCGATCAGCGGCTCGCTGGTCTTGGCGTTCATGCCGCGGGCGAGGTCGGCGAGGTTGCCCGCGACCACGAAGTCCGGCCCGTGCCGCAGGTGTCCCTGGACCGGCCCGGGGGCGCCGGGCAGGGCGCGGCCGAGCACGCCGCGTACGGACTTCCCCGTCAGGTCGGGGTTCTGCTCGGAGCCGGAGAGGGTGAACTCCTTCTCGATGATGCGCTGGTTGAGCACGAACCAGGTGTACTCGTGGCCGCTCGCCATGATGTGTTCGAGCGTGCCGAGGGTGTCGAAGCCGGGGAGGAGCGGGACGGGTAGCCGGCGGCCGCGCGCGTCCAGCCAGAGCGAGGACGGGCCGGGCAGGATGCGTATGCCGTGGCGGGCCCAGATCGGGTCCCAGTTCGCTATGCCCTCGGTGTAGTGCCACATCCGGTCGCCGTTGATCAGGCTGGCCCCGGCGGCGCCGGCGACGTCCAGCATCAGCCCGTCGACGTGCGCGGGCACCCCGGAGAGCAGCCGGGCGGGCGGGGTGCCGAGCCGGGCGGGCCAGGCCTTGCGGACCAGGTCGTGGTTGCCGCCGATGCCGCCGGAGGTGACGATCACGGCCTGGGCGCGCAGTTCGAAGCGTCCGGCGACCTCGCGCGAGCTGGCCTCGCCGCGGGCCGCCGGGCTGGGCACCAGCACCTCGCCGGTGACGGTGTCGACGGCGCCCGCGGTGGCGGCCAGCCCGGTGACCCGGTGCCGGAAGCGCAGGTCGACCAGTCCGCGCGCGGCCGCGGAGCGGACCCGGCGCACGAAGGGGGCGAGCAGTCCGGGCCCGGTGCCCCAGGTGATGTGGAAGCGCGGCACCGAGTTGCCGGGCCCGTCGGCGGTGAGGCCGCCGCGCTCGGCCCAGCCGACCACGGGGAAGAACCGCACGCCCTGGCCGTGCAGCCAGGAGCGCTTCTCACCGGCCGCGAAGTCGACGTAGGCCTCGGCCCAGCGGCGCGGCCAGGCGTCCTCGGGCCGGTCGAAGCCGGCCGTCCCGAGCCAGTCCCGCCAGGCGAGCTCGTGCGAGTCGCGGATGCGCATCCGGCGCTGCTCGGGCGAGTCGACCAGGAAGAGGCCTCCGAAGGACCAGTGGGCCTGGCCGCCGAGCGAGGCGGCGGGCTCCTGGTCGAGCAGGATCACCTTCCGTCCGGCGTCGGCGAGTTCGGCGGTGGCGGCGAGGCCGGCGAGTCCCGCTCCGATGACGATGACGTCGGCGTCCAGGGCCATGCGCAGTCCTCCGTCGCGGCTCGCGGCGGCGGCGCGCCGGGCGTGGGCGCCGCCACCGGGACGGCACGCCGGAGCGGCCGCCATCGGTGTGCGCCCGATACTGCGGCCTGGGGTGACGTCCGGTCAACCAGCCGGTAACAACCGCTCGCACGAATTCCGCTCCACCGCGTTTCGGAAATGCGACCGATACCCGGTGGAGCGGAATTCGAAATGGCACCCGGTGCCATCTGACGGAATTTCCGCAATTTCCGTCGAAAGCATGGACGTCCACGAAACCTGGCAGTAACTTACCTGCGAGTAGCTGCGGCCCGGCTCGGCACGACCCCCACCACCCGTCGATCGGCGACCCCCACCCGTCGTTTCTCTCCCCTCAGGAGGAACCGTGCTCCGCCCTGCCCGGAATTCCCGGCGACTCCGCAATTCCACCGCGCTCGCCGCCGTCGCGCTCGGCGCCGCCCTCGCGCTCACCTCCACCACCGCCCAGGCCACCACCCCAGCCCCGAAGCACTACGTGGCCCTCGGCGACTCCTACGCCGCCGGCGCCGGGGTGCCCGGCCAGTCGGGCGGGCTGTGCCTGCGCTCCGACCACAACTACGGCCACCTGGTCGCCGCCGCGCTCAAGGCCGGCGGATACACCGACGTCACCTGCTCCGCCGCCAAGGTCAAGGCCATGACGCAGCCGCAGTACGACGCGTTCATCAGGGTCAACGACCCGCAGCTGGACGCGGTGAACGGCGACACCGACCTGGTCACCCTCGGCATCGGCGGCAACGACCTCGCCGCCAGCGACCTGGGCCTCGGCGAACTGGTCGCCACCTGCATCGCCGGAGCGGTCGTCAACCCGCTCGGCACGCCCTGCAAGGACGTCTACCACCACGGCTACTGGGACTGGAACACGTGGTCCTGGCAGTACGGCAACGACGACCTGGCCGAGCGGATCACCACCACGATCGCCCCGCAGGTCGCCGACACCCTCCAGCGCATCCACGCCAAGGCCCCCAAGGCCCGGGTGCTGCTGGTCGGTTACCCGACCGTGCTGCCCGCCGACGGCTCGAAGTGCGTGCTGCGCCAGCCGGTGACGCCGGGCGACGTCGAGTACATGTACGGCGTGCTCAAGGGGCTGAACGCCGCCCTCAGGTCCACCGCGGCGGCGAACGGCGCGACGTACGTGGACACCGCGACGCCGACCGTCGGGCACGACGTGTGCTCGGACGACCGCTGGATCGAGGGCGCGCTGCCCGGCTCGCCCGCCGTGCCGTTCCACCCGAACGCCACCGGCGAGAAGGTGATGGCGGACGCGGTGCTGGCCGCGCTGCGGTGATGCCGGACTGACGCCCGGCTCCGGAAAGCCCCGAGGGGCCGGTGACCAGACCCCGGTCACCGGCCCCTCGGCCTTGTGCTCGCTCCGACTCGGCGCTCGTGCTCACTCCGACTCGGCCCCTGTGCCCACTCCGACTCGGCCCTTGCACTCACTCCGATCCGGCGGTCACTCCGACTCGGCCGCCGCGAGACCGGCCGACCACTTCTCCTCGACCTTGCCGAACTTCCAGTACGCGATCGCCGCGATCCAGGTCAGCACGAACAGGACCACGATCGCGTAGCCGACGAAGTTGAGGTCCAGCTCGCCGATCCAGGCGATCGGGCCGCTGGTGATGTCCAGCTTCTCGCCGAGCAGGCCGATCAGCTCGATCAGGCCGATGACCAGCGCGACCAGCACCGACAGGCCGGTGACGGTCAGGTTGTAGTAGATCTTGCGGACCGGCCGGGAGAACGCCCACTCGTAGGCGAAGTTCATGAACGAGCCGTCGATGGTGTCCAGCAGGCTCATCCCGGCCGCGAACAGGATGGGCAGGGTCAGCAGCGCGTACCAGGGCAGCGAGAAAGCCGCCGCGCCGCCGGCCAGCACCAGCAGGGACACCTCGGTGGCGGTGTCGAAGCCCAGGCCGAACAGCAGGCCGACCGGGTACATGTGCCAGGGCTTGGTGACCGCCCGGGTGACCTTGCCGAGGATCCGGTTCATCAGCCCGCGCCGCTCCAACTGGCGCTCCAGCTCGGCCTCGTCGTACTCGCCCTCGCGCATCCGGCGGAACACCTTGAGGATGCCGTTGAAGGCGCCCAGGTTGATCAGGCCGAGCAGCAGCAGGAAGGTGCCGGAGACGGCGGTGCCGATGAGGCCCGTCATCTGGTGCAGGGTCGAGTCGTCGGACTCCACCTGGCCGGCCAGCGAGCGGATGCCGAAGGCCAGCAGCGCGCAGAGGCCGAAGACGATCGAGGAGTGCCCGAGCGAGAACCAGAAGCCGACCGAGAGCGGCCGCTTGCCCTGGCCCATCAGCTTGCGGGTGGTGTTGTCGATCGCCGCGATGTGGTCCGCGTCGAAGGCGTGCCGCATGCCGAGGGTGTAGGCGGTCAGGCCCATGCCCGCGCCGAAGACCTGGCCGCCGACGTCGTAGTGCTCGGGTGCGACCAGCGCCAGCAGGGTGAACCAGCCGATGACGTGCAGCGCGAGGATGAAGCCGCCCATCCCGGCCAGGCGCAGCCACTCCTCGCGAGTGAGCCGGTCGCGCCATCTGACGGGTGCGGCACCTACGGCGCTGGACATCCTGTGATCCTTTCGGGTGGTCCGGGCGGAAGCTGGGCCATCTTTCCCCCCTTGGGCGAGTAGTTGCAAGTCATACGCAATTACGGCTCGGTTTCCGCTCCACCGAAGATCGTCATGTGCCGTACAGGGCCTCGTAACCTCCAGGGACTTCCGGGCACCCCTCTACGCGCGGATACTCCCGTTCTACGCGCGAATACTCGGGCGCCGACACCTCAACTCCCCACGGAGGAACGGCACATGACGATCCGCATTCGAACCGTTGCG
>NZ_JAFLNG010000276.1 GCF_017427025.1 Streptomyces sp. FH025 | reverse complement strand
CGGCCAGCAGCTCGCGGCGCTGCTCCTCGCCGATCAGCGCGCCGGTGGGGTTGTGGAAGTCCGGGATGACGTACGCGATCTTGGGCGCGGCGCCGCGCAGCACCCGCTGCCACTCCTCCAGGTCCCAGCGCGGTTGAGGGGCGTACCGGAGTCCGCGCCGCTGCCGCGCCCGATGGCGGCACTGGACCGCTCCGCCCAGGTGATCACCGTCGGCTCGGCCGGCAAGCTGCTCTGGGGCGGCCTGCGGATCGGCTGGGTCCGGGCCGCGCCCGCGCTGGTGCGCCGCCTGGCCGGCGAGCGGGTCTACAGCGACGTCGGCACCCCGGTGCTCGACCAGCTGATCGCCGCCGAGCTGATGGGCGAGCCGCTCCCCGACGTCCGGGCCCACCAGCTGGACCGGCTGCGGACCACCGCCCACGCCTTCGCCGCCGCGCTGCCCGGGCACCTGCCCGACTGGAGCTTCCCGGCGCCGCCCGGCGGCCTCGCGCTCTGGATCTCCACCGGCGGACTGTCCGGCGCGGCACTGGCCCGGGCCGGGGAGCACGCCGGGATCCGGATCGCCGCGGGCAACCGCTTCGGCTCGGACGGCGCCTTCGAGCACCACATCCGGATCCCGCTCACCGTGCCGGCCCCGGCCGTGCCCGCCGCGGTCGAACGGCTCGCCGCGCTGGCCGCCCGCGCCGTGACGGGCGGGCGGCTCGGCGCGGCCGACGAGAGCCAGCCGCTGGCGGTCTGACGGGGCGTCAGACCCGTACGGTCAGTGCGTGGTGTTCGACCGGCCGCGCCAACCCGTCACCGGGAGCGCGAACTTGGCCACCAGCCGGTCGGTGAACGGCGCCCGGTGCAGTCTGGCCAGCCGCACCGGCGTCTGCCCCCGGCGCACCTCCACCCGTGCCCCGGCGGGCAGTTCGACCGAGCGCCGACCGTCGCACCAGAGCACCCCGTGCGGGGTCTTGGGCTGCACCTCGACGGCGAGCACCGAGTGCGGCGAGGTCACCAGCGGCCGGGCGAACAGCGCGTGCGCGGAGATCGGCACCAGCAGCAGCGCCTCCACCTCTGGCCACACCACCGGCCCGCCGCCGGAGAACGCGTACGCCGTCGAGCCGGTCGGCGTCGCGCAGACCACCCCGTCGCAACCGAAGTTGGAGACCGGGCGGCCGTCCACCTCGGTCACCACCTCCAGCATCCGCTCCCGGGACGCCTTCTCGATCGACGCCTCGTTCAACGCCCAGTCCCGGTGCACCACATCGCCGTTGGTGCGGACGATCACGTCGATCGTCATCCGCTCCTCGACCTCGTAGTCGGCGTCCACCACCCGCTCGACCACCACGGCCAGGTCGTCCCGCTCCGCCTCGGCGAGGAAACCCACCCGGCCCAGGTTGATGCCGAGCATCGGCAGCCCGTGCTCGCGCGCCAGCTCCGCGCCGCGCAGCAGCGTGCCGTCCCCGCCGGCGACCAGGATCAGCTCGCAGCCGTCCGCCGCGCCCGGCCCCTCGGCCACCTTCTCCACGCCGTCCGGAAGGTCGAGGTCAACCGCCTCGGCCTCCAGCAGTCTGATCCGGAGGCCCGCCTTCAGCAGCCCGTGCACCAGGCCCTCGACGCTGCGCAGCGCCGCCTCCCGGCCGGTGTGCGCGATCAGGAAGACCGTACGTTCTTCATCGCTCATGCCGCTGCCCTCTCCCTAACGCCTACCGGGTCGCCCTTGGCCCCGGTGCGGCCGCGCCATACAACAACATGACGGGCCGGACGCTCGCAAGGCACCCTACCGGGGCCCCTCCGCCACGGCCCGGTCCGCCTCCGCGGGGTCCAGCTGCGCGGCGTCCCGGCGCAGCCAGAGGAAGTACTCGACGTTGCCGGACGGTCCCGGCAGGGGGCTCGCGGTGACCGCGCGCACGCCCAGCCCGAGCTCCCACGCCTGCCCGGCCACCTGCCGCACCATCTCGGCGCGCAGCTGCGGGCTGCGCACCACCCCGCCGCTTCCCAGGCGCTCCTTGCCGATCTCGAACTGCGGCTTGACCATCAGCACCAGGTCGGCGTCCTCGGCCGCGCAGGAGGCCAGGGCCGGGAGCACCAGGCCCAGCGAGATGAACGACAGGTCGCCCACCACCAGGTCCACCGGGGTGCCGCCGATCAGCTCCAGGGTCAGCTCGCGCACATTGGTGCGGTCCATCACGGTGACCCGGTCGTCGCTCTGCAGCGACCAGGCGAGCTGCCCGTAGCCGACGTCCACCGCCAGCACGTGGGCGGCCCCGGAACGCAGCAGCACGTCGGTGAACCCGCCGGTGGAGGCACCCGCGTCCAACGCCCGGCGGCCCTCGACCACCAGGCCCTGCGGCACGAAGGCCGCGAACGCGCCGGCCAGCTTGTGGCCTCCGCGCGAGACGTAGTCGGGGTCGTTCTCGTCCTTCGCCACCACGACCGCCGCCGAGGTCTCCACCTGGGTGGCCGGCTTGGTCGCGGTGGTGCCGCCGACGGTCACCCGCCCGGCGGCGATCAGCTCGGACGCGTGCTCACGCGATCGGGCCAGCTTGCGGCGGACCAGTTCCGCGTCGAGTCGGCGTCGTGCCACTGCCACTGGTGTTTCAGCTCCTACGGGTCCTACGGGTCATTCCTGGTCGAGCGCGGCCAGCGTGTCGGCGAGCCGCTGGTGAACATCTTCGTACACCGCGACGTGCGCCTCGGCGGGCACCCCGTCCAGGGCCTCCAGCCGGGCCAGTCCGGCGTCCACCCCGGGGTGGCCGGTGGGCACCAGCTCGACGCCGAGCGGCCCGGCCGGCGCCGCTGGTTCACTCGTCCCGGACATCGGGCTTCTTCGTGCTGGTGGTCTTGCGAACGGTGGTCTTCTTCGCCGCCGTGCGCTTGGCGGCCGCCCTGGGGCCGGCTCCGTCCTGCTCCGGCTGCGCGGCGGTCTTCCTGACGGTCGCCTTCCCGGCGACCGCGGTCTTCTTGGCGGTCTTCTTGGCCGGCGCCTTCTTCCCAGGTGCCTTCTTCGCGGACGCCTTCTCGGACGCCTTCTTCGTGGGCGCCGCCTCCTTCCGGACGGCGGGCTCCTCGGCCCCCTCGGCCGCCTCGGTCGCGGCCTTCCACACCGCGGCCTCCCTCGCCGGGGACAGCGGCGGATCGATCTCGACCGGCTCGTCCACCTCCACCCGCTCGGTCACGACCGGCTCCGCCAACCGCTCGTCCTCGAACTCCCAGCCGCGCCCGAACAGGTCGTCCGCCCGGGGCGCCGGCGTCGGCCCGTCCTCCGGGTACGGCTCCGGGGTCGGCTTCGTCGCGGCCGGCTCCTCCACCTCGCGCAGCTTGCTCTCCAGGTACGCCAGCACCACGCCGACCTTGGTCACCTGGTCGCCGACCTTCTCGAAGGCCTTCTCCACCTCGTTGCGCGCCACCCCGACGGCCAGGTCCACCCCGGCCCGCCCAGCGGTGACCGCCTCCTCCGCCAGGCTCTGCAGCGTCTTCGCCGACGGCGGGAACTGCCCGCCCAGCTTGCGCTCGACCTCCGAGACGTCGACGCCGGTCTTCTCCAGGACCGCGGCCGCGGTGTCGGCGACCCGCTTGCCGACCTCCTCCACCACCACGGCGGCGGCCGCCACCGCTCCCCGCACCGTCCTCGGCAGCATCCGGGTGCCTCCTTAGCGCCTACGCGCGCATCGCTCCGTCGCCGTCGGTACCCGGGCCGATCCGGGCACCCCACTGACGACGCTACCGCCAAAACCCTCCTGAGGTACCGTGGCCCGTCAGTCAGCGCCGCAGTGACCTGGGGAATGGAGCCGCCGCCGTGGCGAACGCCGAGGAGTGCCGGGAGGCACTGGAACAGTTCAGCCGGAACATGGCGAAGTCCACCGGGGACGCCCGCAAGGCCGCCGCCCTCGACCGCTCGCTCAGCTGCCGGATCACCGACCTCGACCTGACCTTCACCGGGCAGCTGCGCGACGGCCGGATCCAGGACGTCGTCTCCACGCCCGGCCCGCCCGCCGAGAAGGCCGCGATCCGGCTCACCCTGAGCAGCGACGACCTGGTCGCCCTGGTCAACGGCGGGCTCAACTTCGCCTCCGCCTGGGCGAGCGGCCGGGTCAGGCTGGAGGCCGGCTTCCGCGACCTGCTGCGACTGCGCACCCTGCTCTGACCCGGTCGCGCCGAACCTCCGACGTTCAGAACCCGAGTTCGGCCAGCGCCTTGTGCCCGTCCACCGGCCGGCCGTCCGCGTCCAGCGCCGTCCACGCCGCCGCGCACAGCGCCCGCAGACCGTCCCAGCGGTCCCCGGCGCCGGCCAGCCGCAGCTCGCCGCCCTCGACCGTCGCGACCCAGCCGCCGCAGGCGAAGCCGCCCGACTCGGCGGTCACCGCCGGGTGCGGCACCAGCAGCCCGCGCAGGTCGGCCGCCAGGTAGGTCGGCCGGTGCTCGACCGGGGCCGACAGCAGCTGCGCCGGGGTGGCGACCCCGGTGAACACCAGCAGGCTGTCCACCCCGCCGTTGAACGCGCCCTCGATGTCGGTGTCCAGCCGGTCCCCGACCACCAGCGGCCGCTGGGCGCCGGTCCGCAGCACCGTCTCCCGGTGCATCGGCGGCAGCGGCTTGCCCGCCACCACCGGGTCCACCCCGGCCGCCGCCCGCACCGCCGCGACCAGCGTCCCGTTGCCGGGCGCGATGCCGCGCGCCGTCGGGATCGTCAGGTCGGTGTTCGAGGCCACCCAGGGCAGCCCGCTGCGGACGGCGTACGCGGCCTCCGCCAGCTGTGCCCAGCCGACCGACGGGTCGAAGCCCTGCACCACCGCGAGCGGATCCTCGGCCAGCGAGCGGACCGCGACCAGCCCGCGCTCGGCCAGCGCCTCCTCCAGCCCCAGCCCGCCCACGACCAGCACCTTCGCGCCCGCCGGCACCCTCTCGGCCACCACCCGGGCGGCCGCCTGGGCCGAGTTGATCACGTCCGAGGGATCGGCCGGCACGCCCAGCTCGGTCAGGTGCTCGGCCACCACCCGCGGCGGGCGGGAGGCGTTGTTGGTCACGTACGCGAGCCGCATGCCGGCCGTACGCGCGACTTCCAGCGAGTCCGCCGCGTGCTCGATCGCGTGCGGGCCCGCGTAGACCACGCCGTCCAGGTCCAGCAGCGCCGTGTCGTACGCCTCGGTCAGGGGTCGGTCGCTGCCGCCGGGGGCGGTCCGTCGCTCGGGGGTGGTGGCCGTCTCGGTCATGGCTGCGCTACCTCATTCACTGCGTTCACCGCGGTTCTCCACCGCGTCGGCTGCGGTTCGTCCTCGTCGTCACACCCGGTCACGCGTCGTCGTTGACGCCACCGGGCTCTCCCCCGATCTGCTCCCGGTACCCCGGTGCCCCGGGCAGCAGCGGGCCGTACGCCCCGGCGCGGGCCGCCAGGGTGGCCCTGGTCTGCCGCAGCGCCTCCCGGTAGTGGTCGGCCCCCGGCCGCATCGCCACGGCCAGCGCCAGGTGCTCGGCGGACGTCTCGAAGTCGCCCAGCCGGGCCGCCGCGACGCCCCACCCGAACTGAGCGTAGTCGTCCGCCGGATCGGCCAGCGCCACCGCCCGGAAGTTCTCCAGCGCCGCCGCGTACGAACCGGCGTCGAACTGGGCCCGGGCCAGCGCCTCCCGGATGCTGCGCGAGTGCGGTTCGGCCGCCGCGGCGTGGGCCAGCAGCTGCTCGGCGGCCGCCGGGTGGCCCTGCGCCAGCAGCTTCGCGCCCCGGCGGAACCAGTCGTACACGTCCCCGGCGGGCTCGCCGGGCCGCCCCTGGGCCGGGATGCTCCCCGCCGGCGGCTGCTCGTCCGGCACACCACCGTCCACCCGATCCTGCCCGTCGCCCATGCCGTACCTCGCCCTCGGTCGTACACCCGCCCCACAGGTCGGCACGGGTATTCCGATCTCTCAACAACGCGTACCCGGTTACGATGCCCAGAATGAGCAGCCCCAGTGCAGAAGACGGAGTCGAGACTCCCGTAGGCGGCCCCGGTGACCCCGGGCACGTCGCCACCGCAGGCCTGTCCCTGTCCCCCTTCCGAGGTCTGCGTTACGTCCCCGACCGGGTCGGCGCGCTGGCCGCTGTGATGTCCCCGCCGTACGACGTCGTCGACCCGGGGCGTCGGCTCGACCTGGAGACCGCCGACCCGCACAACGTGGTGCGGCTGATCCTGCCCCGGCCCGAGCCCGAGGACGCCGGTGACCGGCCGGACCGCGACACCAAGTACCGGCACGCCGCCCGGCTGCTGGCCGACTGGCAGCGCGACGGCGTCCTCGCCGCCGACCCGCAGCCCGCGATCTACGTCTACGAGCAGCGGGTGCCCGCCACCCCCGACTCCCCCGCGATGATCCAGCGCGGCCTGATCGGCGCCCTCGCGGTGAGCGGCCGCGAGGCCGGCGTCGTCCTCCCGCACGAGGACGTCATGCCCCGGCCGGTCGCCGACCGGGTCGGCCTGATGCGCACCACTCGCGCCAACCTCGAACCGCTGCTGCTCACCTACCGGGGCAACGGCGGCGCCTCCGGCGTCGTCGAGCGGACGGTCGAGCGCGAGCCGCTGCTCTCCACCGCCACCAGCGACGGAACCCACCACCGCCTGTGGGCCGTCACCGACCCCGCCGAGATCGCCGAGATCGGCCGCGACCTGGCCACCTGCCGGGCGCTGATCGCCGACGGCCACCACCGCTGGGAGATGTACCTGCGGCTCCAGCGCGAGCACCGCCACCTGCCGCGCAGCCCCTGGGACCGGGGCATGGTGCTCCTGGTCGACACCGCCCGCTACCCGCTGCGGGTCCGGGCCATCCACCGCGTGCTGTACCGGCTGCCGATCGCCACGGCGCTGGAGCGGCTCGGCGACCAGTGGAAGGTCAAGGAGGTCCCCGGCCCGCTGCCCGCCGCGCTCCAGGCGCTCTCCGAGCAGAAGCGGCACGGCGGCAACGGCTTCGTCCTCACCGGCGGCGACGGCGTCTACTGGCTGCTCAGCGAGCCCGAGGAGACCCTGCTCGACGCGACCGTGCCGCACGACCGGCCCGAGGAGTGGCGCCACCTGGACGCCACCGTCCTGCACGCCACCCTGCTCGACCACACCTGGCACGTCCCGGACGGCCCGGACGACATCGGCTACCTGCACACCGCCGTGGCCGCCGAGCGGGAGGCCGCCCGTACCGGCGGCACCGCCGTACTGCTGCACCCGGTCCGGGAGTCCGTGGTGCGGCGGCTGGCCGAGCAGGGCGTCACCATGCCGCGCAAGTCCACCTCCTTCGGGCCGAAGCCGGCCACCGGGCTGGTGCTGCGCAGTCTCGCCCTGGGGTAGCGGATTCCGCCCCGAACGCCGTGAGGCCCTGCCGCTCCTCGGGGGAGCGGCAGGGCCTCACGGCGTTTCAGGACGCTCAGCTCTGGGCGTCGTCGCCCTTGGCCTCGGCCTGCTTGTCCTCGGCCTGGTCGGCCTTGTCCTGCTGGGCCTTGGTGGCCTGGGGACGCTCGGGCACCACGCCGTCGAACTCCTCGTCGATCTCGAGGTCGTCCTCGTCGTAGTACTCCTCGACGTCCTCCTCGTCCTCGAAGATCACGCGGTCGTCGGCGACGTCGCCACCGCGCTTCTTCGCCGGGGCCTCGGCCTGGTCGGCGTCGTCCTCGGCCAGCTCCGGGTCCAGCGCGTCGGTGAACTCCACGCCGTCGATCTCGGCCAGCCGCTCCGAGGCGTTGGTCGAGCCGTCGGTGTCGGCCTCGGCCGCCTTGGCGAACCACTCGCGGGCCTCGTCACCACGGCCGGCCGCGATCAGCGCCTCGGCGTAGGCGTACCGCAGACGGGCGGTCCACGGGTGTACGGCGCTGGAGGCCAGCTCCGGGCTCTGCAGGGTGACCACGGCGGCGTCGAACTGCTCCATGTCGCTGCGGGCACCCGCCGCCACCAGGCGCATCTCGACCTGGCCGGCCTTGTCCAGCTGCTTCACCTCGGGCTCACCGGCCATCGCCAGCGCCCGCTCCGGACGACCCAGACCGCGCTCGCAGTCGGCCATCACGGGCCACAGGTCGGCCCGGCCGGTCATCCGACGGGCGGCGCGGAACTCGGTCAGCGCCTCGGAGTAACGCTGGGTCATGTACGAGGCGAAACCGGCCGCCTCACGGACGGCGGCCACGCGGGAGGCCAGCCGCAGCGCGACGCGCGAGTACTGGTAGGCCTCCTCCGGCTCGCCGTCGAGCAGGCGGGCCACCATCACCAGGTTGCGGGCGACGTCGTCCGCGAGGGTCTTGGGCAGGCTCTTGAGCTCCTGGCGCACGTCCGCGTCCAGCTCGAAGCCGGTGACGTCCTCCGGGATCGGCAGGCGCTTGACCGGCTCGTAGTTGCCACGACGGTCGTCGTAGTCCCGACGGCCGCGGTCGTCGCGGTCGCGGTTGAAGCCGCCGCCCTGGCGGTCGTCCCGACGGTAGCCACCGCCGCCCTGGCGGTCGTCACGGCGGAAACCGCCACGGTCGCCGCGGTCGCCACCACGGTCATCGCGACGGAAACCGCCACGGTCACCGCCGCGCTCGCCACGGTCGCGGTTGAAGCCGCCACCCTGACGGTCGTCACGACGGAAGCCGCCACCGGAGGGGCGGTCGTCGCGACGGAAACCACCGCCGCCGCGGTCGCCACCACGGTCGTCGCGGTCGCGGAACGGACGGTCCTCGCGACGCGGACGGTCGTCACGGTCATCACGACGGAACCCACCCGGACGGTCGTCCCGACGGAAACCGCCACCGGCCGGACGGTCATCGCGGCGGAAGCCACCGCGGTCGTCACGGTCACGGTTGAAACCACCGGAGGGGCGGTCGTCGCGACGGAAACCGCCGCCGGCCGGGCGGTCGTCACGGCGGAAACCGCCGCGCTCGCCACCACGGTCATCGCGGCGGAAGCCCCCGCGGTCGCCCCCACGGTCGTCACGACGGTCATCCCGGTCGCGGTACGGGCGGTCATCGCGGCGGAAACCGCCACGGTCGCCGCCACGGTCGCCGCCGCGGTCGTCGCGACGGTCATCGCGGCGGCCACCACGGTCGTTGGACCAGCCCCCACGGGACCGGGGCTCGTAGCCTCGGCCGTCGTCCGATCGACGATCGGGACGGCCCTCGGGCTGGTTCGACATCCTGGTGACTCCTTCTGCTGCTTCAACTCCACCGCGGACCGAGCAACTCCAGTGCCGTCACGCGGTATCAGCGCCGGCCTCCTGGCCGAGCACCATCTCCATTGTCCGGCATGCCCGAACCGTCCGCGTCTGGGCGAAGGTCCCGGCCTGCCGGCCTCGTTCACGTTCGCAAAACACAAAAAGGCCGCGGCCCCAGCGAGTCGCTGGGGCCGCGGCCTTGAATAATTGTTCGGCGGCGTCCTACTCTCCCACAGGGTCCCCCCTGCAGTACCATCGGCGCTGTGAGGCTTAGCTTCCGGGTTCGGAATGTAACCGGGCGTTTCCCTCACGCTATGACCACCGAAACCCTATCGGGTATTCAGCGAAACACACTTTTCAATTGGAAAGTGATTCCTTTGTTCGCCGGCGATAGCTGTTCGCTACCCGGGAACCACACAGTGAACGCGAGCGT
>NZ_JAFLNG010000275.1 GCF_017427025.1 Streptomyces sp. FH025 | reverse complement strand
CCCGCCGAGGCGGTGCCCTGGGGGCTGCGGGTGGCCGCCGAGTCGACCTGGCGGCTGCTGCTGCTCGGTGCGGCGCTCTACGTCGTCTTCTACGTGGTCGACATGCTGCGGCTGGTCGCCTTCTCGGTGCTGGCCTCGCTGCTGATCGCCGCGCTGCTGGAGCCCTCGGTCTCCTGGCTGCGCCGCCGCGGGGTGCCGCGCTCGCTGGCGGCGGGCGGGGTGTTCCTGAGCGGTCTGGCCGGGATCGGGCTGGTCGGCTGGTTCGTGGTCTGGCAGGTGAGCACCAACCTGCCGGACGTCACCAACCAGGTGAAGACCGGTGTCAACCAGCTGCGGGACTGGATGGTCACCGGGCCGCTGCACCTGACCCAGCAGCAGATCACCGACTTCGCCAACCAGATCACCAAGGCGATCACTACCAACACCGACCAGCTCACCTCGGCCTCGATCACCGGCGCGCAGATCGCCGTCGAGGTGCTGACGGCGCTGCTGATGACCTTCTTCACCACCTTCTTCTTCCTCTACGACGGCGCGAAGATCTGGAACTGGGCGCTGCGCGGCCTGCCCCGGCACTCCCGCTTCGCGATGGCCGGGGCCGGCCCGAAGGCCTGGACGACGCTCACCGCGTACGTGCGCGGCACGGTCTGCGTGGCCTTCATCGACGCGCTCTGCATCGGCATCGGCGTCGACCTGCTGGGTGTGCCGCTGGCCATGCCGCTGGCCGTGATCATCTTCCTGGGCGCCTTCGTCCCGCTGGTCGGCGCGCTGATCACCGGCACGGTCGCGGTCCTGATTGCCCTGGTCACCCAGGGGCCGTGGACGGCGCTGATGGTGCTGGTGGTGCTGGTCGCGGTGATGCAGGTCGAGAGCCACATCCTCCAGCCGCTGATCCTCGGGCGGGCCGTCCGGGTCCACCCGCTCGGCGTGGTCCTCGGCGTCGCGGCCGGCGGCATCATCGGCGGCATCGGCGGCGCGGTGGTCGCCGTCCCGCTGATCGCCGTCATCAACACCGTGGTCACCCACCTGCGCCGGCGCAACGAGGCCGGCCAGGCCGTCTTCACCGCGCTGGAGGCCGCCCGCGAGGCCGCCGAACGCACCGCCGCGCCCCACCCGGCCCGGCCGGAGCCCGTCACGGAGTAGGGCACGGGCGCGGAAACGCCGACGGGCCCCTTCCGGACGTGGTGTCCGGGAGGGGCCCGTCGGCGTCAGCGCAGGCCCGTCAGGCGTTGGCGGCCAGGGCGGCCTCGGAGTCGAGGACGCCGGCCACGGCCTGGAGGACGGCGGCGATCTTCATCGAGGCCTGGATGACCTCGCGCTCGACGCCGGCCTTGCGCAGGACGGCCTCGTGCGAGTCGAGGCACTGGCCGCAGCCGTTGATGGCCGAGACCGCGAAGCACCACAGCTCGAAGTCGATCTTCTCGACGCCCGGGGTGCCGATGATGTTCATCCGCAGACCGGCCCGCATCGTGCTGTACTCCTTGTCGGAGAGCAGGTGCAGCGTCCGGTAGTAGACGTTGTTCATCCCCATGATCGCGGCCGCGCCCTTGGCGGCGTTGTACGCC
Organism: Streptomyces sp. FH025; assembly: GCF_017427025.1. Classification (GTDB taxonomy): domain Bacteria; phylum Actinomycetota; class Actinomycetes; order Streptomycetales; family Streptomycetaceae; genus Kitasatospora. Next base: position 8,000 of record NZ_JAFLNG010000275.1, on the reverse strand, counting down.
TCAGGGGAGAGGTTGGCCTTGGCCTCGGGCTCCAGCTCGCGCAGCAGACCGGGGCTGCGGGTGGCCATCGCGCAGGACAGCACGGTGCCCCAGAGCTGCTGGGCGGGGAGGTCGGAGTTGCCGATGACCGAGCCCAGGTTGAGCTTGAGGTCCTTGGCGTACTCCGGAAGGGCGGCCTTCAGGTCGTCGAGGGCCATGGGTCAGCCCGCCAGCAGGGCCTGGGCGTCGAGGGTGTCCTCGCCCTTGGTCCAGTTGCACGGGCACAGCTCGTCGGTCTGCAGGGCGTCCAGCACCCGCAGGACCTCCTTGGGGTTACGGCCGACGGAGCCGGCGGTCACCATGACGAACTGGATCTCGTTGTTCGGGTCGACGATGAAGACGGCGCGCTGGGCGGTGCCGTCCTCGTTCTCGACGCCGCAGGCGCGCATCAGGTCGTGCTTGATGTCGGCCAGCATCGGGAAGGGCAGGTCGCGCAGGTCCTTGTGGTCCTTGCGCCAGGCGTGGTGCACGAACTCGGAGTCGCCGGAGACGCCGAGGATCTGGGCGTCGCGGTCGGCGAACTCGTCGTTCAGCTTGCCGAACGCGGCGATCTCGGTCGGGCAGACGAAGGTGAAGTCCATCGGCCAGAAGAAGACGACCTTCCACTTGCCCTCGTAGGACTTGTGGTTGATGTCGGCGAAGGCGCTCGCGGCGTCCAGGTCAACGCAGGCCTTGAGGTCGAACTCGGGGAACTTGTCGCCGATCGTGAGCACGTTCGCTTCTCCTGAAGTGAGGCTGGGGGGAGCTTTGTCCGGATTCCGGACGTGATCCACGATTCCACATCGTGGACTGATCAGGGAAATAGCTACACTGGATGTGTTTGATCGGAGATTGCTATCAGTACCGAATCCCCCACGTCCCGGCCCGGCGTCCGTAGGGCCGCCGCCGCCAAACCGGATCCGGCTGTGGCGAGTGCCACAGTCCGCAGCCCCCGTACGCCGACGGTCGCCCAGCTCAGGGCCTTCGTCGCGGTGGCCGAGCACCGGCACTTCCGGGAGGCCGCCGCCGCGACGGGGACGAGCCAGCCGGCGCTGTCCGGCGCGGTCGCGGCGCTGGAGGAGTCGCTGGGCGCGCAGCTGGTCGAGCGTACGACGCGCAAGGTGATCGTCACTCCCCTGGGGGAGCGCGTGCACCAGCACGCACGCCGGGTGCTGGCCTCGCTCCAGGCCCTCACCGAGGAGGTCGAGGCCGCCCGGCGCCCGTTCACCGGGCCGCTGCACCTGGGCGTGATCCCGACTGTCGCGCCGTACCTGCTGCCCACCGTGCTGCGGCTGGTCCGCGACCGCTTCCCCGAGCTGGAGCCGCACGTCCACGAGGAGCGCACCCCCTCGCTGCTGGAGGGCCTGGCCGCCGGACGCCTGGACGTCCTGCTGCTCGCGCTCCCGGCCGGCGGGGCCTCGCCGACCCGGGACATCCCGCTGTTCGACGAGGACTTCGTGCTGGTCACCCCGCCCGGGCATCCGCTCGCCGGGCGGATCGACGTGCCGCGCGACGTGTTGCTCGACCTGGACGTGCTGCTGCTGGAGGAGGGCCACTGCCTGCGCGACCAGGCCCTGGACATCTGCCGCGAGGTCGGCGCCGATCCGGCCGGCTCCACCACCCGCGCGGCCGGCCTGTCGACCCTGGTCCAGCTGGTCGCCGGGGGCCTCGGGGTGACCCTGCTGCCCGCCACCGCGCTGGACGTCGAGGCCGGGCGCACCGACCGGCTGGCCGCCGTGCGCTTCGCCGCCCCGGCTCCGGGCCGGCGGATCGGGCTGGCCACCCGTCCGGGCTCGGCCCGCAGCGCCGAGTACGAGCGCTTCGCCGCCGCGCTGCGCGAGGTGCTGGCCGAGCTGCCGGTGCGGATCGTCAGCTGATCGCGGGCTCGCCCAGGCAGAGTCCGACCGTGGTCGCGACCAGCAGGTCGAGCCCGCGCAGGGTGTCCGGGTCGGGCTCCTCGCCGGGGCTGCGCAGCGCGAGGTGGCGGGCCGTCAGGCCGTCGAAGCCGCTGAGGAAGTGGACCGCGATCTGCTGCGCCGGGACCGCCAGGGTGAGGTGGTGGGCGGCGGCGAGGGCGCTGAGCATCTCGTCGGCGGTGCCCTCGATGTCGCGCTGGAGCCCGAGCATGATCTCCTGGATGTCCGGGTCGCGCATGGCCAGCGCCCCGAACTCGCTCAGCAGCACGCAGCGCCCGTGCTCGCCGGTGGCCGCCTCCCAGAGCGCGTGCACCAGGGTGCGGACCTGCTCGCCGAACGGGCCGTCGCCGGGGTCGGCGGCGCGCACCTCGCCGAGGAAGTCGGACTTCAGCCGCTCGACGACCGCCCGGTAGAGGTCCTTCTTGGTGCCGAAGGTGTAGTGCACCGTCGCCTGCGCCACACCCAGCTCGGCCGCGATCGCGCGGGTGCTGCCGGCCGCGATTCCCTCCCTGGTCATCAGGTCGATCGCGGCCTGGACCAGTTGGGGTCGGCGTTCTGAGGCGGGGACATGAGCCATCCAGCCAGGGTAGCGCCATGGGCGGATAACTTTGTCATTCGATTCTGTCAGCCAACTTTGTCACCCGACAAGATTGGGTCTACCGTGGGACGGGTCCGTCCAGGCAGTCGCCTGTCCGACGACCCGACCGAGGATTCCCATGGCCACGTACCTGTACCGACTGGGCCGCTTCAGCTTCCGGCGAAGGCGCGCCGTGCTGGCGGTCTGGATCGCCCTGCTGATCGCGGTCGGCGGCGCCGCCGGCGCGTTCGCCGGCAAGACCAGCGACGAGTTCAAGGTGCCGGGCACCGAGGCGCAGAGCACGCTGGACCGGATCAAGGACACCTTCCCCGCGCAGGGCCACGGCTCCGCCCAGGTCGTCTTCGCGGCCCCGGCGCCCGGCGGCGCCACCGCGCCCGGGGCGAGCCGGGCGGTCAGCGAGGCGGTCGCCAGGATCGCCGCCGTCCCGGGCGTGGCCGCGGTGCCCGACCCGTACGCCACCGGCGCCGTCTCGCCGGACGGCAAGGTCGCGCTCGCCCTGGTCTCCTTCGACCACAAGCTCGCCGACGTCACCGACCAGCAGCGCGAGGCGGTGAAGGCCGCCGCCGAACCGGCCCGCGCGGCCGGGCTGGACGTGGCCTTCGGCGGCGACGCGTACAACACGATGGCCCAGATCGAGGGCGGCACCGAGGCGATCGGCCTGGTGGTGGCCGGGGTGGTGCTGGTGATCACGCTGGGCACGCTGGTCGCCGCCGGGCTGCCGCTGCTGACCGCGCTGGTCGGCGTCGGCGTGGCGATGGCCGCCCTGCTGGCGCTCACCGGCTCCTTCGAGATCATCACCACCGCGCCGGTGCTGGCGCTGATGGTCGGCCTCGCGGTCGGCATCGACTACGCGCTGTTCATCCTCTTCCGGCACCGCCGCCACCTGGACGAGGGCCTGGAGCCGGAGGAGGCCGCCGCCCGCGCCACCGCCACCGCAGGCAGCGCCGTCGTCTTCGCCGGCCTGACCGTGGTCGTCGCGCTCGCCGGGCTCGCCGTCGCGGGCGTCCCCTTCCTCACCGTGATGGGCCTGGCCGCCTCCGGAGCCGTCGTGGTGGCCGTGCTGGTCGCGATCACGCTGCTGCCCGCGGTGCTGGGCTTCGTCGGCCGCGCCGTCGACCGGCTCCCGGTCTGGAGGCGGGCGCTGACCGCCGGCCGGAGGACCACCGTGGGCGAGCGCTGGGCCCGCTTCGTGGTCCGCCGCCCGCTGCCCGTCCTCCTCGTCGGCCTGGCCGGTCTCGGCACCCTCGCGGTGCCCGCCGCCAGCCTGAACCTCGGCCTGCCGGGCGGCGGTTCGCAGGCCGCCGGGACGGACGCCCGCAAGGCGTACGACCTGATCGCCGAGAGCTTCGGGCCGGGCTTCAACGCGCCGCTGGTGGTCGTCGTGGACGCGCAGGGCGCGCCGCTGTCCGAGCAGGCGGTGCAGGGAGTCGCGGCGAAGCTCCAGGCCCTGGAGGGCGTGCGGACGCTGCTGCCGCCGACCGTCGACCAGGCCGGCCGGACCGCCCTGGTGACCGTCATCCCGCAGACCGGGCCGGACCACGAGGACACCAAGGCCCTGGTCAACGAGATCCGCGACCAGCGCGAGGAACTCCGCTCCGTGACCGGCGCGAACATCGCCGTCACCGGCACCACGGCCGCCAACATCGACGTCTCCACCAAGCTCGGCCAGGCCCTGCCGCCGTTCCTCGCGGTGATCGTCGGCATCGCGCTCGTGCTGCTCGCGCTGGCCTTCCGCTCGGTGCTCGTCCCGCTCAAGGCGGTGGCCGGCTTCCTGCTCAGCATCGTGGCCTCGCTCGGCGCGGTGGTCGCGGTCTACCAGTGGGGCTGGCTGGACGGGCTGATCGACGTGCCGAAGGTCGGCCCGGTGGTGAGCTTCGTGCCGATCCTGCTGATCGGCGTGCTGTTCGGGCTGGCGATGGACTACGAGCTCTTCCTGGTCTCCGGGATGAAGGAGCAGTACGTCCACGGCAAGGAGCCGCGCGAGGCCGTCGTCGGCGGGGTGAAGGGCGGCGCCCGGGTGGTGACGGCGGCCGCGCTGATCATGGTCTCGGTGTTCGGCGCCTTCGTCTTCGGCCACGACCCGATCGTCCAGCCGATCGGCTTCGCCCTCGCGGTGGGCGTGCTGGTGGACGCCTTCGTGGTGCGGATGGCGCTGGTGCCGGCCGCGATGGCGCTGTTCGGCGGGGCCGCCTGGTGGTTCCCGAAGCGGCTGGAGAAGGTCGTGCCGAAGGTGGACATGGAGGGCGAGCAGCTGATCGCCGAGCTGGAGGAGCGGCCGGCCCGGAAGGAGCCGGTCGGGGTCTGACCGTCCGTACCGGGTGCCCGGCGGGATCCGCTCCCGCCGGGCACCCGGTCACATCCCCGCGGGCAGCCGCTGCTCGAACCAGACCACCTTGCCGGTGCCCAGCCGGGTGGCACCCCAGCGGTCCGCGCAGCGGGCCACTATCTGGAGCCCGCGCCCGCGTTCGTCCTCCGGGCCGGTACGGCGCGGGCGCGGCAGCAGCGGGCTGTCGTCGCCGACCTCGCAGCGCAGCCGGGTGGTGCGTACCAGGCTCAGGGTGACCGGCCGGGTCGCGTGCTGGACGGCGTTGGTCACCAGCTCGCTGACCATCAGCTCGGTCGCCTCGCTCAACTCGCCCAGGCCCCAGCGGCGCAGCGTGTGCCCGGCCAGCCGGCGGGCCCGGCCGGGCGTCTCGTTGCGCGGTTGCAGGTACCAGTGCGCGACGTCCCCGGCCGGGATGCCGTCGAAGCAGGCGCCGAGCAGGGCGATGTCGTCGCCGCGGTCGCCGGGCGGCAGGATCCGCAGCGCCTCCTGGCACAGCTGCTCGGGGGACTGCCAGCGGGCGGCGGCGATCCTGGCGCGGAGCACCTCCAGGCCGTCGCTGATCGGGCGGGTGCGGGTCTCCACCAGGCCGTCGGTGAACAGCAGCAGCGCCGAGCCGGGCGGCGCGGGCAGCTCCACCGAGTTGAAGTCCACCCCGCCGACCCCGATCGGCGCCCCGGAGTCCAGCTCCACCAGCTCGGCGGTGCCGTCGGGGCCGACCAGCACCGGCGGGACGTGCCCGGCGTTGGCCATCACGACCCGGTTGGCGATCGGGTCGTAGACCGCGTACACGCAGGTGGCCAGGTGCTGTTCGCGGCCGAGCCGCTGGGCCTGTTCGTCCAGGTGGTAGAGCACCTCGTGCGGCGGCAGGTCGAGCGCGGCCAGGGTCTGGGCACTGGTGCGCAGCTGGCCCATGATGGCGGCCGAGGTGAGCGAGTGGCCCATCACGTCGCCGACGATCAGGGCGACCCGGTTGCCGGGCAGCGGCACCGCGTCGTACCAGTCGCCGCCGACCTGCGCGCCGCGCTCGCCGGGCAGGTAGCGCTGGGCGATCCGGACGCCGTGGGACTGCGGCAGCCGCAGCGGCAGCATGCTGCGCTGGAGCTCGTTGGCTATCTCCCACTCGCGGGCGTAGCGCAGAGCGGTGTCCACCGACAGCCCGGACTGGGTGGCCAGGTGCGCGGCGGTCGCGGTGTCGGTGGAGTCGAAGGCCGGGCGGCCGGTGCGTTCAGGGGGACGGCGGATCAGCACCAGCAGCCCGAGGACGGCCTTGCGGCCGCGCAGCGGCAGGGCGAGCACCGAGGTCCCGGCGGCCAGCCGGGCCAGTCCGCGGGTGCCGTACAGCTCGCGCAGCAGCGTCTCGGTGCGCTCGGCCGCGGGCGTGCCGAGGACGGCCGCCTCGGCCGGGCGGCGGCTCAGCAGGGCGTGCGCGAGCGCGCCGCCGCGGGTCACCGGGGTGGCCGGGCCGGTGTCGGCGGACGAGCGGGAGCCGTACCGGGAGCGGTGCCGGTCGTCCGTGCCGTTGCGCCGGCCGCGGCGGCCGATCCGGGTGCCGGTGCTGTGGTGTATCCGCAGCTCCTCGGGGAAGCCGGGTTCGCGCTCGACGTTGGGCAGCGGGTCGCGCAGGTGGAGCACGGCGGCGTCGGCGAGGGTCGGGACGAGGACCCGGCCGATGTTGCGCAGGGTCGCGGCCAGGTCGAGGGCGCTGTTGATCCGCCGGGTCGCGGCGTCGAGGTAGGCGAGGCGGTCCGTCACCCCGGGGCGGTCCGGCCGTGCGGCCGGGGGTTTCGCCGGGGCCTTCGGCCGGGCCGGGACCTGGCGGCGCTGGCCCGGGACGGCGGGCGGCTGCTCCGCCTCGGTCTTGAGCTGGTCGCGCACGGCTGCCTGTCCTGGATTCGGTGTGGTCGGTGGGCTGTTCTGTTCCCGGCCGCGGTGCGGCCGGCCTGCTTCGGTCCGATCAGCCGACGCGTCGACAGCACAGGAACAGCTGTTCCTCCGGCGGCAGCGAGGTGCTGGCCGGCGCGTACGGATGCCCCGAGCGCTCCTCGACGGCGAAACCGGCCGCGACCAGGACCCGCTCCAGATCCTCCCTCAGATACCCACTGATCCGCAGCTCTCTGCCAAGGAACGGAAGCGGAACGTGATCCAGATCCGCCTCGACCATACCGAGCGCCAGCAGCCCGCCGGGCCGGAGGAGTTCGCGCAGCCGGCCGAGCACGGTCGGGATCTCGTCCTGCGGCAGCAGGATCAGCGAGAAGAACGCGGTGACGGCGGCGAACCGGCCGTACCCCGCCGGGCCCAGTCCGGGCAAGCCCCAGACCCGGTCGGCGCGTTCGGTGGCCAGATCGTACAGGTCGATCCGATGGAACTCCGGCGGGATCTCGCCGGGGTGCGGCGCCCGGCGGGCCAGGGTGAGCATCCCGTCCGAGAGGTCCGCGCCGGTCACCCGCAGCCCGCCGGCGGCCAGTTGGCGGACGGTCGGCTCGCCGGTGCCGCAGCCGACGTCCAGGACCGGGGCGCCGGGCTCCAGCTCGGCGAGCAGCCGGCGGCCGCACTCCAGCTGCCCGTCCTTGGCGGGGAAGGCCTCGCCGTACCCGGCGCCGATGGTGTCGAAGGCGACCGCCTGCAGCGCCCGGTCGGCCCGGCGCCGCCGTACGTCGGGCTCGTCGTCCCCCGCGTCCTCGCCGACGGGGAACGAGTCGGAGATCTGTCCGGTCGTCACGTTGAGAGGCACCCTTCCACCCGTGGCCTCCGGTCGGCTCCTCCGCAGCCCGGGGGCCGCTGCCGGTGGCGGGCCGTCACGCTCCCCGCAGTCATACGTGCGCACCGGGCCCGGCGTCCTGCCGGCGGACACCCGTGTGCGTACTGGCATCTGAGAATATGCGCGATCACCACGCCATGGGGTCCCTTTCCGGCCAACTCGTCATGCTTGGGTCGATGTGGACCGGGTTTGCGGAAGCGAGGGCGTGCGGGTGGGGTGCGCGCCGGGGCCCGCACGCCGCACGGCGCGCCGGGGTAGGGGCTCTGACCTGCGATTTCATCAATCCGCAGGCTGACAATAGGACGTTTATCGAACGTCAATCGGCGCGGTGCAGAGTGGAGTCCAGCGCCGGGGAAGCGTTGAGGGCGCTCCCGCAGCCGGGGG
>NZ_JAFLNG010000274.1 GCF_017427025.1 Streptomyces sp. FH025 | reverse complement strand
GCGCGGCCGGCTCGACCTGGTCGAGGGCCGCGCCCCGAACGCCCCGAACGAACTGGCCGCCACCCGGGCCTTCCTGGACCACGCCGGGCTCTCGCTCGGCGGCACCACCACCGTCCAGGGCCTGGAGCGGACGACGTACACCATCACCGGCGTGGTGGAGCACCCGGACGAGCTCGGCAGGGTCGAACTCGTCGCCCGCCCGGGCGAGTTGATCGACCGGCTGGCCGCCGCCCAGGATCCGGGCCGCCCCGCCGCCGAGCGGGACGCGGGCGGGCACCCCGCCTGGCTGGTCCGCCTCCCGGCAGGGGCCGCCGTCGGCTGGGCCCAGGTGCGGGAGTTCAACGCCCACGGCTACACCCTGACCGCCCGTTCGGTCGCGCTCGACCCGCCGCCGTACGGGGCCGTCCCCTACTACCGCGACAGCCGGACGTACAGCGACCCCGCCGCGGGCAACAGCACCAAGGTCGTGGTCGCCACCGTCACCGGGATGGCGCTGCTGGAGGTCGCCCTGCTCGCCGGGCCCGCCTTCGCGGTCGGCGCCCGCCGCTCACGCCGCCAGCTCGCCCTGCTCGGCGCGGCCGGCGGCACCCGCACCCACGTCGGCGCGGTGGTGCTCGGCGGGGGCGTGGTGCTCGGCGTGGTCGGCGCGGCGCTCGGCGTGGCGCTGGGCACCGGGGTGGTGGCCGGGCTGCGGCCGTGGATCGAGCAGGTCGGCGGCGCGCGCTTCGGGCACTTCGCGCTCCCCCCGCTGGACCTGCTCGCGATCGCCGGGATCGGCCTGCTCACCGCGCTGCTCGCGGCCGCGCTGCCCGCCTGGCAGGCCGCCCGCCGCAGCGTCACCGCCGGGCTCACCGGGCGGGACACCGTCCGGGCGCCCAGCCGGCTGGTCACCCTGCTCGGGGTGGTGCTGATCCTCGGCGGCGGCGCGATCGCGGTGTACGGCGCGGGCGCGGTGCAGCGCGGCCTGCCGGTGGTGAGCACCTACGACGCCCGCACGCTCACCGTGTTGGGCGGCTCGGTCACCGCCGAACTCGGCCTGCTGGCCTGCACCCCGGTACTGGTCGCGCTGGTCGGCCGGGCCGCCGGACGGCTGCCGCTCGGGCCCCGGCTGGCGCTGCGGGACTCCGCCCGGCACCGCTCCCGCACCGCGCCGGCCGTCGCCGCCGTGATGGCCGCCGTGGCCGGGGCCGTCGCGATCGGGGTGTACAGCACCAGCACCGACGCCGAGAACCGGCGCGACTACCGGCCGCAGGCCCCGTACGGCGCCGTCCGGCTGGACAGCCACCGCGACGGACCGCAGGCCGCCCAGCTGCGCGCCGAGGTGGAGAAGCAGCTGAGCGGGCTCGGCCCGCGCGCCGACCTCGGCCAGCTGGTCTACCGGTTCTGCGACAACTGCTCCAGCGTCGTGCTGCTCAAGGGCCCGGTGGACCACCGCCGGCTCGCCGACATGCCGCACGTCGCCACCGGGGACGCCGCCGCGCTGCACAACCTGTTCGGCGTCCGGAACCCGACGGCCGAGCAGGCGCTGGCGGCCGGGAAGCTGCTGGTCTTCGACCGGTCGCTGCTCGGAGCCGACGGCAAGGCGGTCATGCTGCTGCGCGGGAGCGGCGGTCCGGTGCAGCCGGGGCAGGTCCCCAAGCCCGATGTGCAGGAGGTGCCGGTCGACGCGGTGCTGGTCGACGACCCGGCGGCCGCCCGCTTCGCCCAGGGGCTGATGCCCACCACCGCGCTGCCCGGGCTCGGGCTGTCGGCGGCGCCGAGCGGCGCGGTCTGGCGCCCGGCCACCCCGCCCGACCGCAAGGCGCAGCAGCGCGCCGAGGCCGCGGCCGTCCGGCTGGACCGCTTCGCCCGGCTGGACGTCGAGCGCGGCTACCAGCCGAAGAGCGACGCGCTCACCCTGGCGCTCAGCGGTTTTGCCGGAATCGTGGTGCTCGGCGCGGCCGGGATCGCCACCGGGCTCGCGGCCGCCGACTCCCGGCAGGACCAGGCCACCCTGGCCGCCGTCGGCGCGCCGCCGCGGATCCGGCGGACCATGGCGGGCCTCCAGTGCGCGCTCATCTCCCTGCTGGGGGCGCTGCTCGGGGCGGCCAACGGCTTCGTCCCGGCGGTGGGGCTGCTCAAGTCCCGGGCCAGTGGCCCCGGTTCGCAGCCGGCGCTGATCGCCGCGCCCTGGGGCGAGCTGCTGCTGGTCGTGCTGGTGCTGCCGGTGCTCGCGGGGCTGCTCGCGGCGCTGTTCACCCGCTCCCGGGTGCCGCTCGGCCGGCGGCTGTCCTGACCGGCGGTCCTTCCGGCCGACGGCCTTCCTGACCGGCCGCGGGCTCGCCGGACACGGCTTGCGCACCGGCTGGGCACCACCCGGGCACCACCGGGAATCCACCCGGAATCCGCCGGGCGCCCGCCTCCCGCCAACCGGGGGCGGGCGCCCGGCGCTCGCCGTACCATGGGCCGCGATCCGGCGGGCGAAGGGCGCCCGCGGTCGGTCGGCTCGGCGAGGGAGACGAGGGCGGTGCTACGGGGCTTCGGTGATCTGGAGGCCGAGATCATGGACCGGCTCTGGTCCTGGGGCCGCCCGGCCACGGTGCGCGAGGTGGTCGACGACCTCCAGCGGGAGCGGGCCGTCGCGTACACCACCGTCACCACGGTCGCCGACATCCTGCACACCAAGGGCTGGCTGCGCCGGGACAAGGTCGGCCGCGCCTGGGTGTACGAGCCGACCTGCACGCGCGAGGCGTACACCGCCCAGCTGATGCACCAGGCGCTGGAGACCAGCCCGGACCGGGCGGGCGCGCTGCTGCACTTCGTCGACCGGATCACCGGGGACGAGGCCTCCGCCCTGCTCGCCGCCCTCGAACAGGTCAAGGCCCGGGACACCGAGTGACGCTCGCCCTGCTCGGCCTCCACCTGGCCGTGACCGGCGTCCTGCTGCCCCGCCGACTGGCCGGCCACGCCCGGCTCCAGGCCCGCCCGGCGCTGGGCGCCGCCCTGTGGCTGGCGCTGATGGCCTCCTTCACCGTCGCCCTGGTGCTCGCCGCGCACCACGCGCTGGAGCCCGCCGCGCACGAGCCGGCCGGGCTGCTCGGCCTGCTCCACCACCTCGAACCGACCCGCCGCGAACCGACCGGGCCGGTCGTGCCGCACACCCACGACTGGTGGCAGCTGGCCGCCGCCGGAGCGGCGCTCGCCGGGCTGCTGGCCACCGTCGGCGTCCGGGCCGGCCGGGCCCGGCGGCGGCACCGGGCGGTGCTGGACGTGGTCGCCGTACGGGACGGGCGCTGGGGCGCGCTGGTGCTGGAGCACGCCCATCCGACCGTCTACTGCCTGCCCGGGCGGCGCTCCCGGGTGGTGCTGTCGCGCGGGGCGCTGCGGCTGCTGGACGAGCGGCAGCTCGCCGCGGCCGTGGCGCACGAGCACGGGCACATCCGCGGCCGCCACCACCTGCTCCGGCTGCCCGCCGACACCTTCGCGCTGCTGCTCGGGCGCCTGCCGCTGGCCCGGCTGGGGCGTACGGAGGTGGCACTGCTGCTGGAGATGGCGGCGGACGACGCGGCGCTGGCGGAGGTGTCCCGGGGCGAACTGGCCTCCGCGCTCTACGCCTTGGCCTCGGGCACCGCCGCCTCGGGCACCTCTGCTGCGGGCAGCTCCGCTTCGGGCGCCGCTCCGGAGGGGTCGCTGGGGGCTGCCTCCACCGGGGTGCTGGCCAGGGTCCGCCGGCTGGCCCGGCCCGGCGGCGGCCGGCGGCGTCAACTCGCCGGGTGGCTCTGGGTGTTGACGCTTCCAGCGCTGCCCTATCTGCTGGCCTGCGCGCCGCATCCGTAGCGGCTCGGCGGTGCCTACCTGCGCCTACCTGCGCCTACCGGTGCCGCAGGTACGCCGCCGCGGTCTCGCGCAGCCGGTCATGCAGGCCGTCGTAGGCGCGGGCCCGGCCCAGCACGTCCTTCGGCAGCTTGGCGACCATCGTGTAGTTGGTGTCGCAGACGTTCGCGGCCGGGGCCAGCCCGGCCTGGCTGACCAGCTGGTAGGCGTCGAGCTGGTCCAGGCCGAGCAGTTCACCGGTCCAGCCGACCAGGTCGTGCTGGCTGATCCGGAACGCGTCCTCCAGCGGACGGGCCGAGCCGGTGCTGATCAGGAAGTCGTCGTTCTCCAGCCGGGGCCAGGCCGGGCCGCCGCCCTTGACCAGGTCGACGATCACGGTGGTGCGCATCGCCGCCTCCACCGCCGTGCCGCACACCTCCCCCTCCCCCTGGCGGGCGTGGCCGTCGCCGATGGCGAGCAGGCCGCCGTCGACGTTGACGCCGAAGTAGGCCGTGGTGCCGGCCCTCATCTCGGGGGTGTCCAGGTTGCCGCCGTGCGCGCCCGGGGTGATCGAGGCCAGCACCTCGCCGGCCGCCGGGGCCACGCCGACCGTGCCGTGCATCGGGTCGAGCGGCAGGTCCACCGCGAAGTCGCCGCCCCGGGCCCGGAACCGGCAGGTGCCCGCCTTGACGTCCAGTTCGTAGATCCAGACCCGCTCCTCCAGCGGCGCGTGCAGCATCGCGGTGCTGTGGGTCGCGGTCAGCGCGCCGAAGTGCGGAAAGGTGCTGGAGATGCCGTGGTCCCGGGCCGGGGTGATCTCCACGAAGTGCACCGCGAGCAGGTCGCCGGGCTCGGCGCCGGCCACCGCGATCGGCCCGGTGACCGGGTTGAGGTACGGGAAGACGCACACCCGGCTGGGCAGGTCGCCGGTGCCGCGCACCTTGCCGCCGAAGCAGTCCTCGGTGGTCAGCTCGACGACGGTACCGGGCTGGACGGTGACCAGCGGGGCGCGGCCGCCGAAGGTGTAGGAGTAGTCCTCCGGCGTCGGGAACAGCTTGACGATCTCGGGCAGGCTCACTGGTTCTCCTCGGAAGTGGTGGCGGCGGGCTCGGCGGCGATGGCGGATTCGGCCTCGGTGACGGCCAGTCGGGGCTTGCGGCCGGTCGCGATCAGTCCGCCCAGCACGATCCCGCCGATCAGCAGCCAGACGAAGCCGAGCCGCTGGGCCGCGATGTTGGCGTTGTAGACGACGTAGCCGAGGATCGCGAAGCCGATGGCCGGGGCGATCAGGTGGCGCCAGTAGTCCTTGCTGCGCTTGCGGATCAGGTAGTGGACGACCACGGCGACGTGCAGGACCAGGAAGGTGGTCAGCGCCCCGAAGTTGACCAGGGTGCTCAGCAGGGTGATGCCGTCCTCGCGCGAGGCCATGTACAGCCCGAGCACCAGTGAGATGCCGGCGGTCAGCAGGGTGGCGTTGACCGGCACCCGGCGGGTCGGATGGATCCTGGCGAGGAAGGCGGGCAGCTGACGGTCGCGGGCCATCGCGTACAGCAGCCGCGAGGTGGCCGCCTGGGCGACCAGGGAGTTGGCGAAGCCCCAGGCCACGGCGGTGGAGGCGGCGGTCAGCGTGGCGAGCCAGCCCCCGGCGGCGGTGCGGGCCGCGTCGTAGAAGGCGGTGCCGTTCGGGTCGCCGTCCCGGATCAGGGAGTCCGGATCGGCGACCAGCAGCGAGGCCACCCAGGTCTGCACGATGAACAGGGTGCCCGCGAGCAGCAGCGCGGCCACCATCGACCGGCCGATCGCCTTGGCGGAGTCCCGGTTCTCCTCCGAGAGGGTGGAGATCCCGTCGAAGCCGAGGAAGCTCAGCACCGCGATCGACACCGCGCCGAAGACCAGGCTCCACGAGAAGGTGTGCGCGTCGTAGAGCGGGGTGAAGTCGAAGCCCCGGCCCTTGCCGGAGGCCAGGGCGATCACGCCGACCACCACGAACAGGGCCAGCACGACGAGTTCGCCGATCAGCATGGCCTTGTTGACCTTGGAGGTGGTCTCGATGCCCAGGTAGTTGACCACCGTGTTGAGCAGCACGAAGCCGATCAGCCAGAGCCACACCGGGACGGACGGGACCAGGGAGTTCATCGCGACGCCCGCGATCAGGTACAGCAGGCCCGGCACCAGCACGTAGTCGAGCAGGATCATCCAGCCGGACAGGAAGCCGACCGGCGGCGCGATGCCGCGCCCGGCGTAGGTGTAGACGGAGCCGGCCATCGGGAAGGCCCGGGACATCTGGGCGTAGGACAGGGCGGTGAACATCATCGCCACCATGCCGAGGACGTAGGCCAGGGCGACCATGCCGCCCGAGCCCTGGAAGACGCCGCCGAAGATGCCGAACGGGGCAATCGGCACCATGAACACCAGCCCGTAGACGAGCAGGTCGGTGAAGGTCAGGGACCGGCGAAGCTCCTGTCGGTAGCCGTAGCTCTCGATGCTCTGGGGCGCGGGTGTGTCGGCCATGGTGCTCTCTCTCCGTGACGACCCTGCGGGTGTGTGGGGAGACACTAGAGGCAACTATTTCCAGATGGAAGGGTTTTGTTTCGACGTTCCGCCACGTGAGAACGGTTGCCTTTCGCGGGGTGCGTCGTTTCAGGGAAGAACGGTGAAGCCCAGGCCCTCGGCGCGGGCGAGGTGGACCCGGTGACCCTCCGCGTGCAGCAGCCGGCCCGCGGCCGCCAGCAGGCCGGACGGCTCCAGCGCGCGACGGGCGGCCAGCGCGGCGAGCAGGTGAAGGCCGTCGTACAGGCCGACCGCGTAGGCGTCCAGGACCGGCGCCCACGGTCCGCACAGCGCCCGGTGCCGCTCGGCGAGGCTCTGCCGGCGCTCCTCGGCCAGGGTCGCGAAGGAGGGCATCGCGGCGTACAGCGTTCCGGTGTCGTCGCCGCCGAGGGCGAGCAGGCCGTTCTCCTCCAGCGCGCCGGAAAGCCGCACCAGGCGGCGGTCCAGGCCGCTGCGCCGCAACGCCCGGTTGAAGTGCACCAGATCGCGCCCGATCAGACTGAGCAGCAGGGCGTCCGCCCGGGCGGTGCGCAGCGCGTCCAGCAGCGGTTCGACCGCGCCCTCGACCGCTCCGAACGGGATCCGCCGCTCCAGCACCACCCGGGCACCGGAGCGGGCGGCCAGCGCGGCGGCCGCGCCGTGGACCGACCGCGGCCAGATGTAGTCGTTGCCGATCAGGGCCCACCGGCGCAGCTTGTGACGCACCGTCAACTCCTCCATGGCCACACCGAGTTGGCTCGAAGGGTCGACGCCTGTGCACAGCACGCCGGGCAGTCGGGAACCGCCCTCGTGCGGCGGGGTGAAGACGTACGCGGCGCGCCCGGCCGCGACCGCCTCGACGGCCCGGTGCACATCGCTGGTGTGACACCCGGCGAGCGCGTCCAGCGCGCCCGCGTCCAGCAGTGCCCGGACCTCGCCCGCGACCCGCTCCGGGGTGGCGCCGCCGTCCACCAGCACCAGCTCCAGCGGTCGGCCGAGCACGCCGCCGCCCGTGTTCACCTCGTGCCCGGCGAGCAGCGCGCCGTCCAGGGCGGACGGGCCGGTCAGCCCCAGCGGGCCGGACTGCGGCACGACGAGGCCCACCCGGAACGCCGTCTCCCCCCGCTCCTCCCGCACGGAGTGCAGCGCTTCGAGCGGATCGATCAGGATCGCCTCGACGCTCACCAGTGCGAGTATGGTCGTCTCGTCGCCCCCGGGAAAGTCCGGGAGGGCCACGGGACGGACCCGAAGGGGAGGACCAGATGACCGCACCGGCGGAGGACATCCGTACGGCCCCCGAACCGCTGCTGGTCGAGCTGCTCACCCTGGCCCACCGCCGCCTCTCCACCGGCCTCTCGGCCGCCCTGGCCGAGGAGGACTGCACCGTCGACCAGTGGCGGGTGCTGCGCGCCCTCGCCGACGGCCGGGGCCACCCGATGGGCGAACTCGCCCAGACCCTGCTGATACCCCAGGCCAGCCTGAGCCGGCTGGTGGACGCACTGGCCGACCACGGCTGGGTCTACCGCCGCCAGGGCGACCAGGACCGCCGACGGATCACCGCCCACCTCTCCCGCCAGGGCCGCACCCGCCTCACCCGCCTCGACGCCCTGGCCGCCGCCCACGACGCCTCCGTCCGCCGGGCCTGCGGAGGCCTCACCGACCCGGGGCAGCTGCTGCGACGACTGGCCGCGCTCTGAGGCCGGGCGCCACCCGGTTGAGGGGCGACACCCGGCCGGCCCGCCGGCGCGATGGTCAGGCGAGCTTCTGGCAGAGCAGCGCGTACGGCCGCGCCGCCCACAGCTGCCACCAGGGCTGGCTGTAGGCCACGCCCGCGACGAACTCGTCGTTCGCGCACTGGCCCTTGGCGAAGCCGTACGCGAAGTCACCGCCCCCTGCCACCGCGGGGCGGTTGTCACCCTTGTCGAACCAGAGCGTGCGAACCGAAGTCCCCAGCGGTGCCGCCGACTTGGCGCACAGCACGCTCATCGTCCGGCCGTTGCGGCCGTATCCGGAAACGAAGGAGCCGGCGGGGCACTGGGCCTTGGAGTAACCCGGCGCCCAGTCGGTGGTCACGTAGGTGCCGCCGTGGTCGACGACGTACGAGCGGCCGGCGTCCCACAGCTCCGCCTTCGTGACGTCCGTGCACAGGCCGTCGTCACCGCCGTGGCTGAGCCCGATCAGCCGACTGCCGTCCGGGCAGGCCGCCTTGAGGGCCGAAGGGTCCCAGTCCGGCCGGGTCTTCAGGTAGGCGGAGTGGTTGTCGTCGGACAGAGGGGAGCTGAGCGAGGTCCAGTCCACGAGGCGCGGCGGGTTCGGGCCGGTGCTCGCCGAGGCGAGCTGCCATTCGCGGTGGAAGGCGAGGAAGGGCAGGTCGGCCGAGAGGATCGGGGTGCCGAGGATCGCGAGCCGTGCCATCAGCGCGCCGTTGATGTCGAGTCCGCCGTAGAGCGCGGCCGCGCCGTTGATGTCCGGCGTGCTGCCGGTGCCGTCGAGGACGATCGAGCCGCTGACGGCCGCCCGCAGGTACGGCTCGATCGACGCCTTCACCCCGACCGTGTCGTACAGGGCGATCGAGCCCTCGGCGAGCAGGCCGGCCTTCGCCGAGGCCGAGCCCTTGAGGTTGAGGCGCAGCGGGGTGACGGTGGAGGTCCCGGGGTCGGTGGTGGTGGTCCAGCCCGGGCCCTTGACGTAGTCGGAGTGGACGCCCCACTGGCCGTCGTACGCCTGCTCGGCGTCGAGGGTGACGGTGCCGTCGGCGGCGATGTCGGCGGAGAGGGTGAAGTTCAGGTTGATGACGACGGGCAGGGGGCCCACCATCACCACGGGGCTGGCGCTGTACGTGGCCAGCGGTATGCGGATGGGCGTGGTGCTCGCGGTGAGGTTCGCGCCGACGTGCCAGTCGGCGTGTGCGCCCAGGCTGAAGCCGATCCGGGCCTGCTGGGGGTCGATCAGGCCGAGGCCGCCCTGGTAGGAGAAGTCGACGGCCGGGGTGAGGGAGACCGAGCCGGAGAGGGTCGCCGAGGAGCCGTTCGGCAGCGGGACGGTGGCGTTGGCGCTGAGCCCCAGGCTCCCGGAGACGGAGCCCTGGCCGGCGGTCGCTCCGAGGTCGGTGGTGATCTGGATGCCGCCGATCTGGGGCTGGACCTGGAACGCGCTCGGGCTGACGGCGCTGTGCAGGCTGGTGCTGGTCGCGCCGAGCAGCTCGGGGAGGGTGGCCGGCCGGGTGGTGACGGCCACCTTCCCGTCA
>NZ_JAFLNG010000273.1 GCF_017427025.1 Streptomyces sp. FH025 | reverse complement strand
GCCGCCCCGCCCGGACCACCCGCCCGTCGTCCCGGCCGACGGGGCCCGGGAGCCGCACCCGGTCGACCTCGCCAAGACCGAGCCGATGATCCGTTCCCGACCGATCTCCTAGCGCTTCCGCGGCCGGCCCCGCGGCACTGCGGAACCGGGGTCGGCGAAGGCCGTCGAATCCCGCCCCGGTACGCTCGGCACGGAAAGGCCGACCGATCACCAGATGTGAAATAGGTGACACCTGGGGTGATATCAGCGGCCAGATGTGACAAATCGGGCGCCGATGGGTACAAACAGGGGCGGCACGACAGACGACGCATGTCCCGGGACGGGAATCTTCGTCGGAAGCCGAGCGTTGACCGAACGACGAAGAACAGCGACCACTAGTCCTGTGGGCCATAAGCCCGGGAGGCACGATTCATGAGCGAGCGAGCTCTCCGCGGCACGCGACTCGGGGCCACTAGCTACGAGACCGACCGCGGTATCGATCTGGCTCCCCGCCAGACCGTCGAGTATGCATGTCAGAACGGACACCGTTTCGAGGTTCCTTTCTCGGTCGAGGCGGAGATCCCCGCGACCTGGGAATGCCGCTTCTGCGGCCAGGAGGCGGTGCTTCTCGACGGTGACGAGCCGGAGGAGAAGAAGGTCAAGCCCACGCGCACCCATTGGGACATGCTGATGGAGCGCCGGACGCGCGAGGAGCTGGAGGAGGTGCTGGCCGAGCGGCTGGCCGTGCTCCGCTCCGGAGGGATGAACCTCGCGGTGCACCCGCGGGACACCCGCAAGAGCGCCTGACACACCTCGCTCCCGCCGCGAGCGGGAGGACGCGAAAAGGGACCCTGGCCACCAGGGTCCCTTTCGCGTTGTCCGAGGACCGTACGAACGGCTGTGGGCCGCCCGGGAAGGGCGGCCCACAGCCGTTGTGCCCGGCGAGCCGCTTCTCAGCCGGCCGTTCCTCAGCCGGTGATCGGCGGACGGTAGGTGGTGTCCGGGCCCTGCGGGCCGCGCGGGCCCGCCTCCGGGTCGACCACCTCGCCCTGGATCACCTTGCCGTCCGGCCGGTGGATGCGCA
The DNA here is from genome assembly GCF_017427025.1 of Streptomyces sp. FH025. GTDB lineage: Bacteria > Actinomycetota > Actinomycetes > Streptomycetales > Streptomycetaceae > Kitasatospora. The sequence continues at coordinate 8,518 of NZ_JAFLNG010000273.1, read as the reverse complement.
GTTGCTCCTGCAGCCGCACGGCGTCCGCGAACGGGGCCGCCCCGGCGGCGGCGGTGCTGCGCAGCGCCTTGTCCGCGACCCGGCGCCCGACGGCCCGCCACAGCGCCCGGGTGGGCGGGAAGAGCAGGGTCAGCGCGACCAGGTCGGACAGGAAGCCGGGGACGATCAGCAGCAGCCCGGCCAGCACGGTCATGCTGGTTCCGGTCTGCGGCTGCTGGGACTGCGGGTTCTTGCTCTGTTCGATGGCCGCCGACAGAGCCTTCAGTCCGGCCCGCTTGATCAGCGAGCCTCCGATCAGCGCGCCGGCGATGAGCAGCAGCAGGACGGTCAGGCCGCCCAGCCACGAGCCCACCTGGACCAGCAGCCAGATCTCCAGCACCAGCCAGGCGGTGATCAGCAGCGGCAGCACCCGGCGGAGCCTGCTGCGCGGGACCGGACGGGTGGGGGTAGCTTGCTGGGTCACGGTACGAATCCACTCCAAGCGGTGCTCTGCACGCCGCACGGGAGGTCCGGGCCGGCTACGGCACCACCTGGTCCAACGATTCCCGTTCGACCGGTGTTCCGGCGGAGGGATTCCGGCGGCGGCCGAGCAGCACGGCGGCGCCGCAGGCCAGCAGGCCGCCGATCGCCAGCGTCCACTCCGGGGCGGCACCGATCCGGTCGGCCACCGTGGTGCCGTCGCGCAGCGGGACGGTGGCCGACAGCTGGGCCGGGGTCAGCTCCTCGGTGCGCTGCTCGACGGTGCCGTCCGGGGCGATCACCGCGCTGATGCCGCTGGTCGCGGCGATCAGCACGGCCCGGCCGTGCTCGACCGCGCGCAGCCTGCTCATCGCGAGCTGCTGCTCGGGCTGGCCGGTCTTGGCGTAGGTCGCGTTGTTGGTCTGGACCACCAGGACGCGGGCGCCGCTGTCCACGGTGTCGCGGACGATCTCGTCGTAGGCCACCTCGAAGCAGATCACGTCGCCGATCCGGGCCGGACCGAGCTGCATGACGCCGTTGTGGTCGCCCGGGTAGAAGTCCCGGGCGACCCGCTGGAGGCGGGTGATCACCTTCATCAGCTGGGCGCGGAAGGGCACGTACTCGCCGAAGGGGACGGGGTGCTGTTTGGTGTAGGAGGCACCGGGGCCGGTCTGCGGGTCCCAGACGATGCCCTCGTTCTGGACGTGCTGCGCGTCCGGGCCGTCCACCAGGGTGCCGACCAGGGTGGGCACGCCGACGGCCTTGACCGCCTCGTCGATGCGCTGGCGGGCCAGCGGGTCGCTGAACGGGTCCAGGTCGGAGGAGTTCTCCGGCCAGATCACGATGTCGGGGCGCGGGACCTTGCCGGCCTCGATGTCCGCGGCCAGCCGCTCGGTGGCCGAGGCGTGGTTGTTGAGGACCATCATCGGGCGACCGAGGAAGTCCATGCCCGGGTTGGGCACGTTGCCCTGCACGATGGCGACCTTCACGGTGTCGGCCGCGGAGGTGGGCACCGGGACGAGGTACCCGGCCAGCAGCGCGGCCACCGCGCCGAGCGCCGCCAGCGCGGCCGCCTTCGGAGCCCGGCCCGGCCCGCGCAGGCGCAGCGCGGCCCAGGCGAGCAGGGCGCCGGAGAGGGCGACGGCGAAGGTCACCAGCGGCGCGCCGCCGATCGCGGCCAGCGGGGTGTACGGCGTGGCGGTGTTGGCGAAGGCAAGCCGCCCCCAGGGGAAGCCGCCGAGCGGCAGCCGGTCGCGCGCCCACTCCTGGGTGACCCACAGGGTGGCCACCCAGAACGGCCAGCCGGGCAGCCGGGAGGTGACGGCCAGGCCGCTGCCGAGCAGGGCGAGGAAGAGCGACTCGATGACGGACAGGCCGATCGTGGCGTCCCAGCCGACCACCCTCAGCCAGCTGAGCAGCAGCAGGAAGAACGGCAGGCCGAAGGCGAAGCCCGTCCAGGCGCCCTGGCGGCCGGTGCGGCCCCGGGTGAGCAGCGAGAGCGCGGCGACGCCGAGCAGGGACAGCGGCCAGAGGTCGTACGGCGGGAAGGCGAGCGCGAGCAGCAGTCCGGACAGGACGGCGAGACCGGTGCGGGGCAGTCCGGCGCGGACCTTGGCGAGCGCCCGGGCGGTGCGGCCTGGTGTGGGGGCCGGGTCCTTCGACTCGGAACCGGTCCCGGACCGCTCCTGGGTGACGGGCATGGCCACCGGCGCACCATCTTCCTGGGGCTTGCTGTTCGGACGCTGTGCGAAGAAGGTACCCCGGACGGCCGGTGGGGCGTGAGGTCAGGGTGGTGGCGCCTGCCTCGGGCCCTCAGCGCTCGGTGTAGCGGACCTCGCCGAGCGGCCAGTGCTCGCCCAGGGGCTCCAGGCGGAACTCCGGGGCGAGCAGCTCGCGCGGGACGGTGAAGTCGGCGGGCACCAGCGGGTCGGTCGTCATGGTGGTCAACCTACGGGCAGGTGCGCCGCCGCTTCACTCGGGTTCACCGCTCGTGGACGGTGCGGCCGCGGACCACCGTGCGCAGGCAGGTGGGCAGGTCGCGGCCGGGGGTGAGGTCGGGCAGGCCGGGGGTGCCGGAGCGCGGGTCGGTGGACCAGCCGGCCACCCGGGAGTCGGGGGCCTGGACGACCAGCTCCTCCGCGGCCCAGATCGCGTAGTTGGCGATCGCGCCGGGGACCAGCACGCCGTCCTGGTCGCGGCCGATCGCGCGCCAGCCACCGCGGGTGTGGGCGTTGAAGGCGGCACGGACCGAGATCCGGTGCTCCAGGGTCCGGTGGAAGGCGGCGGCGCGGATGGTGCCCCAGGGGTCGAGCGGGGTGACCGGGGCGTCCGAGCCGAAGGCCAGCGGGACACCGGCCCGCAGCAGGGCGGCGTACGGGTTGAGGGCGGCGGCCCGCTCGGCGCCCAGGCGCTGCGCGTACATGCCGTCCGGGCCGCCCCAGGCGGCGTCGAAGGCGGGCTGGACGGAGGCGGTGAGGCCGAGCTCGGCGAAGGCGGCGATGGCCTTGTCGTCCAGGGCCTCGGCGTGCTCGACGCGGTGGCGCAGGGCGCGGACGCGGTCGGTGCCGACCCGCTCGCCGGCCGCGCGGACGCCCTCGATGACGGCCGCGACGGCGGCGTCGCCGATGGCGTGGAAGCCGGCCTGCAGCCCGGCCTCGGTGCAGGCGGCGACGTGCTCGGCGACCTGCTCGGCGGTCAGGTAGGCGGTGCCGGTGTGCTCGGCGTCGGCGTACGGGGCGTGCAGGCAGGCGGTGCGCGAGCCGAGCGCGCCGTCCACGAAGAGGTCGCCGCCGGCGCCCACCGCGCCGAGCCGGCGGGCCGTCTCGACTCCGCCCAACTCGCCCCAGTAGCAGTAGACTTCGGGCCCGTCGCCCTCGGCGGCCAGGGCCAGCAGGGCGGTCAGGTCCTGCTCGGAGGAGATCTCCGGGCCGGCGCACTCGTGAAGGGCGCCGATGCCGAGTTCGGCGGCGCGGGCCAGGGTGGCGCGCTGGGCGCGGCGGCGCTGCTCGGGGGTGAGGCGGGCGAGCGCGGTCTGCCGGACGGCGTGGTGGGCGTCCTTGGTGAGCGGGCCCTCGGCGTCGTGGCCGGGGCGCTCGGCGAGTCCCTCGGTCAGGGCGCGCAGGGCGCTGGTGGCGAGCGCGGAGTGCACGTCGGTGCGGGAGAGGTAGAGCGCGGCGCCGCGGGCGGCCTCGTCGAGTTCGGCGAGCGTCGGCGGGCGGCCCTCGGGCCAGCCGGACTCGTCCCAGCCGTGGCCGATCAGCACGCCGCCGGGCTCCGGCTGGGCGTCGACGAAGGCGGTGACGGCCGCGAGGGTGGCGGCCAGCGAGGGGCTGCCGGTGAGGTCGAGGCCGGTGAGCGCCAGTCCGGTGGAGGTGGCGTGCACATGGGCGTCGACGAAGGCGGGGGTGACCAGGGCGCCGTCCAGCTCGACGATCTCGTCGGCGGTGGCGGCGTACGCCTCGGCGGCGCCGTCGCTGCCGACCCAGGCGATGTGCTCGCCTTCCACGAGCATCGCGGTGGCGAAGGGGTCGGCGGGGCTGTAGACGGCGCCGCCGCGCAGCAGGACGGTCCGGGGGCCCCTCCTGTCCGAGGGCGGGCAAGGAGGGAGGGTGCGTTCGGTCATGGCGACAAGTCTGCACCTCACCGGTTCGGGCTCAGAGCTTCGGGGGTCGGGCCTCGTACGGGGTGGAGAGCACCACGGTGGTGCGGGTGGACACTCCGGCGGCGCTGCGGATGCGGGCGAGCAGGTCCTCCAGGTCGCCGGGGGCGCCGACGCGGACCTTGAGGATGTAGTTCTCGTCGCCCGCGACGCTGTGGCAGGCCTCGATCTCGGGCAGGCCGGCCAGTCTCTCCGGGGTGTCGTCCGGGGCGCTGGGGTCGAAGGGCTTGACCGAGATGAACGCGGTCAGCGCCAGGTCGACGGCGTCGGGGTCGATGATCGCGGTGTAGCCGCGGATCACCCCGCGCTGTTCGAGGCGGCGCACGCGCTGGTGCACCGCCGAGGTGGACAGGCCGGTGGCCTTGCCCAGGTCCGTGTAGCTCATCCGGCCGTCTTCGAGGAGCAGCTGGACGATGCGTTGGTCGAGATCCTCCACAGTGCGCAAACCTACCCGGTCGGCGCACGGGGGGCGCACGCGGTGGCACGGGGAGAGACCGCAGGTGTCAGGCGGGCAAGTGCCAGGTGAATGTGGCGGGTGGTGTGGCCAAGGACACACCCGGTGCATCACGGTGCACTGGGCCGCAGGGTTATGAGCCCGAATCGCAGGGAAGTGCTGGTTGTGGCCCTGGACGACCACGCCGGGCCCGATCCTAGGGGGATCCTCATGCCTGCTACCGACCAGCGCGTGCTGGGCGCCGACGAGACCGACGATATGACCGGCCGCGACGATCTCGCGGCCGACCACGCGCCGGGCTACGACCCCGGCGAGGCCGAGATCTGGGACATCTTCCGGGTCCACTGCCCCGAGTGCCGCCGCCCGATCGCCCTGGTCGCGGACGAGGAGCGGCTGCCGCAGCACGCCCTGCTGCCCACCGCCTGGAACCCCTTCGCCCCCGCGATCTGCCCGGGCTCGGGCGCGCCGACCGACGACCTGGCGGAGGTGACGGCCTCGACGGACGCCGAACCCGCCGGGTTCGACGCGCTGTTCAAGCTCCCGAGCGGGCTGGACTGGCGCACCCAGCCGTTCTCGCACGCGTTGGTGCAGCGCCCGGTGCACGCCTCGGTGACCGTTCCCGCGGCTGCGGCCCCGGCCGCACGGTCGGCCGTGCCGGTCCTGCCGGAGCAGCGCCGGCGCCTCGTGCGGCGCTGACTTCCGCAGCCCGCAGGCAGATTGACGCCACGTCAGCGAAAACCTCCGGCCGTCACTCCGCACCCTGGAGTGACGGCCGGAGGCCGTAGCGGGGAAGGCGTCAGACCTTCGGGAGGGCGTCAGCCCTTGGTGAGGTGGCGGCCGATCACCAGACGCTGGATCTGGTTGGTGCCCTCGACGATCTGCAGCACCTTGGCCTCGCGCATGAAGCGCTCGGCCGGGAAGTCCTGGGTGTAGCCGTAGCCGCCGAGCACCTGGACGGCGTCGGTGGTCACCCGCATCGCGGTGTCGGTGCAGAACAGCTTGGCCATCGCCGCCTCCTTGGAGAACGGCCGGCCGGCATCCCGCAGCCGGGCCGCGGCCAGGTAGAGCGCGCGCCCGGCCTCGATCTGGGTGGCCATGTCCGCGAGCATGAACGACAGGCCCTGGAAGTCGGCGATCGGGCGGCCGAACTGGCGCCGGGTGCGCGCGTAGTCGACCGCGAGGTCGAGCGCGGCCTGGGCGACGCCGATCGCGCAGGCGGCGATGCCGAGGCGGCCGGAGTCCAGGGCGGCGAGCGCTATCTGGAAGCCCTGGCCCTCCTCGCCGATCAGCCGCTCGCGGGGCACCCGGGCGCCGTCGAAGTGCAGCTGGGCGGTCGGTGAGGAGCGCATGCCCATCTTGTGCTCCGGCGGCGCGGCCGACAGGCCCTGCTGGTCGCCGGGGACGAGCAGGCAGCTGATGCCCTTGGGGCCGTCCTCGCCCGTGCGCACCAGGGCGCTGTAGAAGTCGGCCCGCCCGCCGTGGGTGATCCAGGCCTTGGTGCCGTTCACCACGTAGTCGTCGCCGTCGAGGTCGGCTCGGGTGCGCAGGGCGGCCGCGTCCGAGCCGGACTGCGGTTCGGAGAGGCAGTAGGCGCCGAGCTGCGCGCCGGAGAGCATGCCGGGCAGCCACTGCTCGCGCTGCTCGTCGGTGCCGAAGGTGGCCAGCGCGTGGCAGGACAGGGTGTGCACGCTGACGCCGAGGCCGACGGCCAGCCAGCCGGCCGCGAGCTCCTCCAGGACCTGGAGGTACACCTCGTAGGGCTGCTCGCCGCCGCCGTGCTTCTCGTCGTACGGGAGGGACAGCAGGCCGGCCTCGCCGAGGGTGCGGAAGACCTCCCGGGGGAAGCGGTCCGCGGCCTCGTCCTCCGCCGCGCGTGGCTGCAACTCGCGCTGGACGAGGTCCCGGGTGAGGCTCAGCAGCTCACGGGCCTCCTCGCTGGGCAGCTGGCGCTCCACGGCTTTCACGGGGGACGGGGTCATGGCGGCGGTCGCCTCCTCGATCGGGCGCCGGGCCGGGGTGGTCGGCTGGTCCGGCGCGGGTGTGGCAGGTCGGCCCGACCGGCACCGGGTTGCGGTGAACGGCCGTTCACAGGCCTGGCGAAGCGAGTATGCCCGAAACCCGCGCTGCCGTCACGACCTGGGCAGATCATCTGTCCGTAGTGGTGGACTACGGCACCGTAGGGTTGACGTTGTGGCTGTTTTCGGTACTCTCCCCGCCCCTCGCCCGACCGCGTCCGGCGACGCCCCGAGCACGCTCGCGGCGGAGCTGAGCACGCTCGCGGCGGAGCTGCGCGCGCTGCCGCCCACCTGCGGGCCGGTCCGACTGGTCGCGGTGGACGGGCACGCGGGTTCGGGCAAGACGACCTTCGCCGCCCGGCTGGCGGCGGCGCTCGGCGGGGCGCCGGTGGTCCACCTCGACGACCTGGCCACCCACAGCGAGTTCTTCGGGTGGACCGGACGGCTGCGCGAGCAGGTGCTGGTGCCGCTGGCGGCGGGCCGGGACGCCGTCCACCAGGTGTACGACTGGACGCTGCGCCGCTTCGCGGGCACCGCGACGGTGCCCGCCGCCCCGGTGGTGCTGGTCGAGGGGGTCGGTGCGGGGCGGCGGGAGCTGCGGCCACAGCTGGCCCGGGTCGTCTGGATGGAGTTGGACGCCGTCTCGGCGCGACGCCGGGGCGAACGACGGGACGGGCCGGAACTGGCCGGGTTCTGGGCCGGCTGGGCCCGCGCCGAGGCGGCGCACTTCGCCGCCGACCCGAGCCGTCCGTACGCCGCGACGAGGGTCGACGGGGTGACCGGGCGAATCATCCCGGCCACTGTGGGTGAATCTTCAACTAGCTCTTGACCTGCGGCATCGCCAGGACCTAGGTTCTCCTCAGCCACCGGAACGGAAGATTCCGGTTGCCTCGGACCCGGCGCCCCCGGCTTGTTCCCCCGTGAGCCGGGGGCGCCGCCCGGTCCCCCTCCGCAGGGCGCTCCGCCCACGGCGTTTCAGCCAACCGAAGGCTCAAGGCCCGCTCGCGCCATCGCATTTGACTCCCTGCGGCACCCTTCCGGATCAGCGCCACGCCGGTACGATTCCCGGTAGGCGCATATGCGCCCCGGGGGCTTCCGACCACCGGCCCGGCTGCGCGCAGGCGATCCGCCGGCCGGGCCCCGGGCCACACCGCGGGGGGCGTGAGTGACGACGGTGGAAAGTTCCGACAGCACGGCGGGCGGCCCGGACCGGCTCGCCGACCGCGCCTGGCTGCGCGCCATGGACGCGTACACGGCGGGCGCCTACACCCGGGCCGAGGAGGAGTTCCGCGCGGCCGTCCGGCTGGACCCGGGCATGGCCGACGCCTGGCTCGGCCTGCACGCGCTGCGCAGCGACACCTCGGCCGCACTGCTGGCCATGTACCACCACCAGCAGCGCTTCGGCGAGCAGCGCCGCCTGCACCGACGCCCGCTCAGCTCCTGGTACTGGCTGGGCTGGTGGGTGCAGCCCGTCCTGGAGGACGCCCGCGACCTCGCCCTGGCGCACGCCTCGCACTGGCTGGACGGCCGGCATCTGGCCGAGCTGGACCGGGCGCTGGAACAGTGCCCGGCGCCCGGCGAGGACCCGTCCGCCCAGTTCCTGTACGCCTGCCGCTCCTACCTCCTCAAGGACTGGGAGCAGTTGATCCGGGACACCGACCGCCTGCTGGACGACCCGCTGCTCGGCATCGAGGCCGGACTGTTCGCGGGCATGGCCCGGGTGCGGCTGGACATGTGCGCGCAGGCACAGGCCCCGCTGGCCGCCTCGCTGGCGCGCTGCCGCTCCGAGCAGCCGCAGCGCAAGGAACTGCGGTACTGGCTGGCGCGGGCGTACGAGGGGGCCGGGCGCAGCGCTGCGGCGCTGCCGCTGTACCGGGCGGTGCACCGGGCGGACCCGGCGTTCATGGACACCGCGGCGCGGCTGGCGGCGAT
>NZ_JAFLNG010000272.1 GCF_017427025.1 Streptomyces sp. FH025 | reverse complement strand
CGTAGTGCGGGAGGTGGGCGCCGGGGTCGGAGAAGGCGCTCTGGCCGAGGTAGGAGGTGAAGGGCATGGCTGGACTCTCCAGGGGGATCGGCCGCGGGATCGACGGCCGGGCCGGTGCCGTTCACCGTGTCAAAATTTTCGGGGGATTGTCCAGATTCGCCGGCCCAGATTCGCCGGCCCGGATTCGCCGGCCCGGATTCGCCGGCCCGGATTCGCCGGCCCGGATTCGCCGGCCCGGAGTCGGTGGTCCGGAGTCGGTGGTCCAGATCTGGTGGTCGGGATCTGGTGCTCCGGGTTCCGCGCGAGGCATCAGTCGATGCGGTGCTCGCGCCAGAAGGGTGCCAGGTCGACGGAGGCCGCGGCCTGGGCGGCGGCCTTGAAGTCGGCGGTGGTGGAGACGCCGTACCAGTGCGCGCGGGCGTAGTCGTGCAGCAGGGTGGCCATCGTCTCGGGGCCGATCAGGCCGCTCAGGTCGTGCAGGGCGCAGGAGCCGCGGTCGTAGACGACGGGGCCGTAGCGGTCGGGGTGGGCGTCCCAGTAGCGCATCGGGTTGGTGAGGCGTTCGTCGACGGACTGCCAGGGCGGGAGGTCGGCACAGTCCTCGCCGGCGTGGCCGAGCCCGCCGGGGCCGCCGTCATCGCTGGGGTCGCCGGGCTCGCCGATGTCGTTGAGGGCGAGGTCCATGGCGTACTCGGCGAAGGACTCGTCGAGCCAGGGCGTCCGGTACTGGTCGTCGCCGACGATGCCGTACCACCACTGGTGCGCCACCTCGTGCACGACCGCGGACGGCCTGACCCGGTCGAGGACGAAGGCCGCGTACTCCATGCCGCCGAACGAGAAGGCGTTGTCGACGACGACGTCCAACTCGCCGTACGGGTAGGCACCGTAGCGGGTGGAGAGCGCGTCGACGGAGGCGAGGGAGAGGTCGAGGACGTGGCGGGCGTCCTTGGCCGTGACGTTCGTCGCCGAGTGGACGGCGACCCGCACACCGCCGGGTGATCGGCCCTCGATCCGGCTGAACGGACCGGCGGCCCAGGCGAATTCACGAACCTGCCGTGCCGTCAGTTTGGTGATCGTACGGCCCGGAGCGCCCGGGCCGTCCACGGCGGTGCCGGTGGCCGGGACGAGCACGCCGGTGGGGTGGTCCAGGGTGACGGCGTAGTCCGAGACGAGGGCGAAGAAGGACTCGCCGTTGTCGGTGTACGGGTCGAGGTGCCAGCCCGCCGCGTCCCGGACGGCGAGGACGGGCAGGGCGTTGCCGAGGAAGTAGAAGGCGCCGTCGCGCCCGAAGCGGTCGGCGCCGTCCGGGACGTCGATGGCGAGGTCGAACTCGAGGGCCCCGGAGTCGCCCCGGCGCAGCGGGTGGGGCAGCGGGACGCGCAGGGCGGTGCAGCCGACCCCGTACGGGCCGTCGAGCCCGGACACCCGGACGGCCGGAGCCGCGCAGCCGCCGTGGGCGTTGTCCCAGAGCCGCAGGTACACCTCGTCCATCGGCTCGGCGGAGGTGTTGGTGAAGGCGATCCGCTCGTGGCCGCGCCAGTGCGCGCCGGTGGCGTCACTGCGCAGTTCGACGGTGTAGGCCGGCGTGCCGGGGGTGCGTGCCGGGTCGGTGGCGGTGTGGCCGGGTGGCGCGGCGGCCGCCGACAGGAGCACGGCGAGTACGGCGATCAGGGTGAGCGGTCGTCGCACCGCCGGGGCTCCTGTCAGTGGAGGAAAGAGGGGAGGGGAGGGGGAGGGGATCAGCCGCGGTGCCGGGCCAGCACCCGCTGGACGGCCCGGTCGACGGCGGGCAACGAGGTGGCGAGGTCCGTGTAGACCACCTCCTCGACGGTCGCGACCGTGTGCAGGCCCTGCACCAGGAAGGTGTACTCCCGGCCGCGCTCGAGCAGCAGCACGATCGGCTTGCCGAAGGCGCTGGCCCAGCCGATCTCGATGTGGGTGCCGGGCGAGGCCGGGTAGCCGGGCAGGGCGATGAACAGTTCGGCCTTGCGGATCTCGTCCTGGTCGAGCTTGGTGCACTGGTCGGGGCGCATCAGTTCGGCGCCCCAGGCCTCCCGGCGGTGGGCGTTGTGCACGGCGATGCCCTGGGCCTCGAAGTGCTTGATCAGCAGGTCGAAGGGCGCCCGGGACTCGGCCGGCATCTCGCCGGTGGTCGGGTCGAGCAACTGGATGAACGGGCCGGCCAGGAACAGGGACCTGGGCGGGGGGAGGGTGCGCGCGGTCATGGCGGTCAGTCCTTCAGGAAGCACTGGATGTAGGCGTCGCCGCTGGTGCCGTGGGTGTACTCGGTGGTGTCGTAGGCGGTGTACGGGTGACGCTCGACCCGGATCGAGCGGAAGTGCGGGGTGTACTGCCAGCGCAGCTCGGGCTTGGTGCTGAAGAAGGGGATGAACACCCCGCCCGGGCGCAGCACCCGGACCACCTCGGGCATGGTCCGGGCCCACAGTTCGGCGTCGGTCCACACCTCCAGGTCCAGGGCCGGGTCGAAGAACATGCCGTCGATGCTCTCGGAGGGCAGCTCGAAGATCCGCCGGAAGAAGTCGCCGCGCTCGATGGTCAGGTTGGCGGGCGGCTCCGGGTGCTTGGCCAGGAACAACTCCTCGACCTCGTCGAAGAGTTCGAGCACGGTGTGGCTGCGGGTGGCCGGGTTCCGGGCGATCCGCAGGGCGGACAGTCCGAGGCCGAGGCCGACCTCGTAGAAGTCCCGCCCGTACTCGCACAGCAGGTCGGCGCTGGCCCACATCAGGTCGCGCTCCCAGGCCTGCATGGCCTGCTCGCCGCCGATGCTGAGGGTCACCTCGCCGTCCTGCTCGATGAGCCGGATCTCGGGCTTGGTGCTGGGTGTGGTCATGACGGTGTCCTCGGGTCGGGGGTCAACTGGGAAGGACGCCGAAGTGGCGCCGGGCCGTGGAGACAGCGAGGTCCTGTACGGCGAAGACGGTGAAGTAGTAGGCCTGCGGTGCGGTGGCCGGGTCGAAGCGGACCTGGAAGTGCACGTCCTGCGGCTGGCCGCCGACCGCCCGCACCTTCGCCACCTCCGGCTCCACGGCGGTGTCCTCGCGCAGGTAGGTCGGGACGAACAGGCCGAGTCGGACCGGGCCGGTGCGGGCCGCGGTGAGCGAGGCGCGCACCTCCAGGACGCCGCCCTGGCGGACCTCGTCCGCGGCGTACGCGAGCAGGGCGGGTGCCTCCGGCAGCCGGAAGGTGACGTCCCCGCAGCGCATGCAGACCGCGCAGGTGGTGTCCAGTACGTTCGGCAGCAGGCCGCGCCGGGTGAACTCCTGCGCGGGGCGGCCGCAGTGGCAGACGACCTCGCGGACCTCGGGGTCGAGGGAGCTGCGGTCGCCGAAGTGCGCCGGGTAGTTCATCAGCTCGTCCTCGGGGTTCGCCGCGACCTGCCCGGCGATGACGTGGTCGAGCGACTGGAGGTCGGCGGTGAGCGAGGCGCCGATCTGCTCGGCGGACTGGTCGGCCAGATGGGTGGGCCGGGCCACCCAGAGGTCCACCTTGCGGGCCAGCTTGGTCAGCCGGGGGCGCAACGCGTGGTTGTGGGGCAGGAGTTCGGAGCCGAGGAGGGCGGTCAGCCGGCGGCCGACGGTGAGCAGCAGCGGATCCGGTCGGTGGTCGGCGAAGACCGTTTCGGACTGCTCCTGCTGCTCCTGCTGCTCCTGCTGTGGAGCGTGTGCGGAGTCCGGCAGGCCGAAGCGCAGGAAGGCCGGGTACGGGTGCGAGCCGGCCAGGCTGGCGTTCAGGGTGTCCACGGTGTCCCCGCCGACGAGTGCCGAGCGCATCCAGGCGACGTTCTCCGGCCGGTCGGAGTCGTGCACCGAGACGGCCGCGACGACCGTACGGGCCGGGCCGTCCAGGGCGTTGAGCAGCAGCTGGTACTTGGGATCGTAGAGCGCGAGGTCGGCCAGTGGCCCGCTGTTGCAGGCGCTGAGCACCACCTCCACGGCGGGCACCCGGTGCAGCGGGACGAGCTTGTCCTCCGGCTTGTAGCAGGGCAGCCCGTACGCGCAGCGCGGGCCGAGCAGTCCGGGGCGGGCGGGGGCGTCCGGGCTGAGGCCGCAGATGGTGAACTCGCCCAGGTTGACGCTGTCGTCCTTGCCGTGCCCCTGGAAGGCGACCTTGCGCCAGCGGCCGCCCAGGATCGTCGACCGGATGTCCACCCGCTCGAAGTCCCGGTCGTCGAAGACCCGGACGCCGGGCGGGTGCGGCGGCCGGTCGGTGTCGGTGAACAGGCCGAGGGCGTCGACCCCGGCGTCCGGGCGGACGTACTGCTTGGCGATGTTCCAGGCGAGCGAGGCGGCGTCGCGCCCGCTGAGCAGGGTGAGTGCCTGGGTGCGGCTGCGGTAGGTGGCGAGCAGCAGGGAGCGGACCGGGTCGAGGGTGAGCCGGTCGTAGCAGCCGACGAGCAGCAGGCCGCCGGGGTTCTCGCGGAGGAAGGCGGGGGCGTCGTCGAGGCGCTCCTCGTCGAGCCATGCGCGGGCCAGCGGGCGGACCAGGTCGGCGACGCCGTCCGGGAGTCGTTCCGCGCCGAGCAGCACGCCGTGATCGAGCGGGCGTGGTCGGCCGGGCGCGGCGTACAGCCGGGCGGCGAGCTCGACGCTGCGCGCCAGGTCGTCCCGGCCCTCGACCGGGACCGGAACGGCGGCCGTCTCCGGCTCGGATGCCTCCAGGAACTCCTTGACAGCTGAGGGGAGTTGGGCGAACTTGACGGGCCGGAAGAGCGACCCTGCGGACTTCATCGTCGGTGACCTCGTGGACGGGAGGGACAGGTGGGGTGGGTTGCGAGGGGCGTCACGCCACGGCCTCCGCCCCGGCGGCGGCGCGGGAGAGCAGCGGACGGCAGGCGAAGGCCAGTACGGCGGCGGCCAGCGCGGTGGCGAAGGCGACCGCGAAGACCCCGCGCGGCCCGAGCGGCTCCACCAGCAGCCCGCCGGCCTGCTGGCCCGCCGCGTCGCCCAGCACGGTGGCGAGCGAGGCCCAGGTGAAGGCCTCGGCCAGCGAGCGGCCGCCCGCGACCGTGCCGACCAGGGTCATCTCGACCGCCGACACCAGCGCGATCGGCGCGCCGCCGACCGCCAGCGCGAGCGCCAGCAGCGGCTGCGAGGTGGCGGCCAGGGTCAGGCCGGTGCCCAGCGCGTACGCCAGGACCAGCCGGGGGAAGCGCACCGGCGCCGGGACGTCGGACTGCGAACGGCCGAGCCAGACGGCGCCCAGCGCGCTGCCCACGCCCCAGCAGGCGTAGACCGCGCCGGTGCCGCCGGGGGAACCGTGCGCGGCCACGAAGGCCGGGATGGCCAGGGTGAGCAGCCCGATCGGCACCGCGCAGGCGGCCATCACACCGGTCAGCGCCAGCATCGCGGGACTGCGCAAAGGCCCCAGAAGGTCGCGCCGTTCGGCGGGCGGCGGGGCGTCCGTCCCGGTCGGCAGCCGGACCAGGGCCAGCCCGAGCGCGCCGATGCCGCCGAGCGCCGCCACCGCGCTCAGGGCCAGCGCGGCGGAGCCGGCCAGCATCAGCCCGGCCAGCATCAGCGGGGCGCCGATCACCAGCACCTCGGCGAGGACGGCCTCCCACAGGTAGGCGGTGTCCCGCTCGGTGTCGGCCAGCGGCAGCCGGGCCCACAGCGAGCGCATGCAGGCGTTGGCGGGCGGCAGGGCCGTCCCGGCCAGGGCGGCCACGGCCAGCTGGGCCCAGCCGCCGGGCCGGGTGGCCCAGGCGAGCGCGGCGAGCGCGGCCGGGTACAGCAGACCGGTGGCCAGCAGGACGGGCCGGCGCCCGGTGCGGTCCAGCCGCCGGGCGACCAGTGGGCCGCCGGCCGCCATCCCGGCGGTGTAGAGCGCGCTGGTCAGCCCGGCCTGGGCGAAGCTGCCGCCCTGCTCACGCACCACCAGGACGGTGGCCAGCGACATCAGGTAGACCGGCAGCCGGGACACCAGGCTCCACCCGGCTACGGCGGGTACGTGCGGGCGGCGCAGCAGCGCGGCGAAACGGCGGGCCAGGGTGTCGCGCGGCGGCGGCGTGGTCTCGCGGGGCAGGGTGTCGCTCACCGTACGCCCTCCGTGGCGGCTCTGTGGGCCGGCGCGGGCGGGGGTTCGATGGTGGACGCGGGCTCGATCGCGGGCGTGAGCTCGATGGTGAAGGCGCCGAGGACCTCGCGCATCCGCCGTTCCACCTCCTCGATCGAGGCACCCACCACATGGACGTACCCCGACGAGTTGTGCGAGGCCCGCCGGGCCGACACCGCGTCGCCGACCCCGACCTTGAGAACGGCGTCGACCACCCCGGGGACACGCAGCAGTTCCTCCGCCGGGGTGATCCGGCGAACCGTCCCGGAGCCCGGCAGCGGCAGCAGCAGGTCGCCCGCGCACCGCCGCTGCCGGTAACTCAGCCGGGGCCGGATGTCGCGGTAGACGTCCAGGGTGGCGCCGAAGACGTCGAAGCCGTACGCGTGCCCGTGGTTGGCCGGGATCTCGCAGCCGGCCAGCCGCAGCCCGATCTCCCCGGCGTACAGCCTGCCGTCGATCAGGAAGAACTCCATGTGCGCGTAGCCGTGGTCGATGCCCATGCCGGTGACGATCCGTTGCAGCAGGGCGCGCAGGTCGACCGGCGGGGCCTCCTCGGTGCCGACGCTGATGTTGGCGTTCATCGCGCCGTCCACGATGTCCAGCGGACGACAGGGCATCGCGCTCGGCCAGGCGTCCAGCACCTCGCCCCGGTGGATGATCGCGCAGACCTCCCACTCGGTGCCGCCGAGGAACTGCTCGACCATCCAGTCCCGGGCGGTGAGGTCGATGCCGTCCAGCGCCCACGGGCCGTCCAGCCGGTGGGTGTCCACGCAGGCGAAGGAGTCGACCGGCTTGAGCACCAGCGGCCAGCCGTGCCTGGCGGCGAACCAGTTGACCTCGGCGGCCGTCCGGACCGGCGCGAACTCGGCAGTGCACAGCCCGAGTTCACGGAAGCGCCGCTTCATCGCGGCCTTGTCGCGGACCCAGGCGACCTGTTGGCCGCTCAGGTGCGGCAGCCCGGCCAGCGCCGCGAAGCGGTGGGCGAGGGCCTGGCGCGGCTCGCTCGGATTGCAGAACCGGCTGGGTGCGACGGGCAGTTGGGCCGCCCAGTCGCGGTACCGCGCCGCCTCCCGCTCCAGCGGCCTGTCGGCGCGCACCCAGAAGGCGGGCAGGTGGGCGGTGCGGCGCAGGTGGTCCGCGGAGAGGTCCGCGCGCAGCTCCTCGAAGCGCAGCAGCACCAGGTGCTCGGGCAACGTGGCGGCCGCGTGCCGGGTGAAGGAGGACGGCCGGTCGTCCACCAGGAGCAGCACCGGACCACCGGGCGCGGTCACACGGCCTCCAGCACGCGCCGGATCGCCTTGACCGCCACCGCCTGCTGCTCCTGCGGGAGTTCGGGGGAGAGCGGCACGCAGAGCGTGCGGTCCAGCAGGTCGCGGGTGCGGGCGAAGTTGTCCCGGCTGAGCGCCGACGGGCCCTCGGGGGCGAGGTTCCACGGGAAGCCGTCGGCGTAGAGCGAACGCCGGCCGGTCAGCACCGGGTGCTCGGGCAGCAGGTACTTGCCGAGCGTCCAGTTGGCGATGCCCTCGGCGGTGAGGGCGGTCACCGCGGCGTCGCGCAGCTCGCGGGACTCGCAGCGGAAGCGCAGGCTCACCTTGACGTCGCCCTTGCCGCGCGGGAGCACCCGGAGGTCGGTGCGGTTGGGCAGCGCCTCCATCGCCAGGCCGTACATCCGCTCCAGGCCGGCCAGCACCTCGTCGAGGTGCCGGAACTGCTGGCACTGGATCGCCGCGACCTCCTCGCTGGTGACGAAGTTCTCGCCGTAGTAGGCGTCCTGGTTCCAGGTCGGGTAGCGGCCGGGGACGCGGGCCGAGCCGTGGTCGTGGTAGCAGCGCATCGCCGCCCAGGCCTGCTCGTCGTCGGTCACCACCAGGCCGCCCTCGCCGGAGGTGAGCACCTTGTTGTGGTGGAAGCTGAACACCCCGGCGTAGCCCGCGGTGCCGACCTCCCGGCCGTCCGGGAAGCGCCCGCCGAGGGTCTGCGCGCAGTCCTCGATGACGTACGGCACGCCCTGCGGCAGCGTGGCCACCGAGCCCTCCATGTGCGCCACGATCACCCGCCGGGCGTCGGCGGGCAGCAGCGTCCGGTCCAGGGCCAGCGACTCGTCGGCGTCCACCGGCACGGGGATCAGCCCGCAGGAGAGCACCGCGCCGGCCACCGCGACGAAGGTGACCGCCGGGATGTACACCACGTCGCCGACGGAGGGCCGGGTGGAGATCAGCGCCAGCCGCAGCGCCTCGGTGCAGTTGTGCACGGCCAGCGTCCGGGCGGCGCCGAGGCGCTCGCTCACCAGGTGCTCCAGCCGGGAGGCCATGCTCTCCTGCTCGGTCTGGTAGCGGAACAGCACCTGGTGCTCGATCACCTCCCGCAGCTCCGTCATGTCCTGCCAGTCGAGGTAGTTGGCGCCGTACGGGAGGAAGCGCTGGCCTTGACGGTCGTGGAGGGTCATCGGGCGTCGGTCTCCGTGATCGGGTGCGTGGCGGCGTCGACGCGCAACTGCTGGCCGCGGAAGTTGTGCAGCAGCAGGCCGCCGTCGGGCGTCTCGGTGAAGGAGGGACGGGCGACCGGGATCTTTCCGATCTTCGTGGTGAGGACGTACTGCGGCACGGCGAAACCGGTGATGTGGCCCTGGAGGCCGTCCATGATCTCCCAGCCCTTCTCGACGGAGGTCATGAAGTGCGCGACACCGGTGACGTTGTCGCAGTGGTACAGGTAGTACGGGCGCACCCGGATCTTCAGCAGCCCGGTCATCAGCCGGCGCATGGTGGCCACGTCGTCGTTGATGCCGCGCAGCAGCACGGTCTGGTTGCCGACCGGGACGCCGTGGCGCAGCAGGCGGTCCACGGCGGCGGCGGACTCCGGGGTGATCTCCTTGGGGTGGTTGAAGTGGGTGTTCAGCCACACGGGGTGGTAGCGGGAGAGCATCGTGCACAGCTCGTCGGTGATCCGCTGGGGGAGCAGGACGGGGAAGCGCGAACCGATCCGGATGATCTCGACGCTGGGGATCGCCCGCAGACCGGCGATGATCTCCTCCAGCCGGCCGTCCTGGTAGCTGAGCGGGTCGCCGCCGGTGAGCAGCACGTCCCGGATCTCCGGGTGCTCGGCGATGTAGCGGAGGTCCTCGTCGTAGGAGCCGCCCTCGTCGTCGCGGAAGTAGCTGCCCTGGAAGTCGGTGGTGTGGAACTTGCGGGTGCAGTGCCGGCAGTAGACCGGGCAGGCCTCGGTGACCAACATGATCACCCGGTCCGGGTACTTGTGCACCACCCGGTTGGTTCGGCGGTAGAGGGTGTCGCCGACGGGGTCCACCTCGGCGCCGGGGAACTCCAGCAGCTCGGCGGCGGCCGGGACGGCCTGCTGGCGGATCGGGCAGAGCGGGTCGTCCGGGTCCATCAGGGAGGCGTAGTACGGGGTGATGCTCCAGCGGTAGCGGCCGGCGACTCCGGCGATGGCCCGCTCCTCGTCGGGGGTGAGGTTGATCCACTGCCGGGCCTTCTCGGCGGTGTTGACGCGCTTGCGCATGTG
>NZ_JAFLNG010000271.1 GCF_017427025.1 Streptomyces sp. FH025 | reverse complement strand
GTCGAGGAGCCGGTGGCCGAGGAGCCCGCCGTCGAGGAGGAGCCCGCCGAGGAGGAGGCCGCCCCGGCCGCCGCGGCCGCCCCCGTCGCCGCCGAGCCGGCAGCCCAGCCCGCCCCGGCCGCCGAGGCCGAGCCGCACCACCGGGTGCGCCGCCGCGCGGTCCGCCCGGCCACTGCGGTCTTCCAGGCCCCGGTCTTCCAGGAGCCCGCGCCCTACGTCGCGCCGCAGGCGCCGCAGCAGCCCGCCGCCGCCCCGGCGCCGGTCGAGGCCCCGGCCGCCGCCGAGCGCACGGAGGAGGACGAGTACGAGTACAGCGGCGTCGGCCGCCGCCGCCGGGTCCGTGCCCGGGTCGAGCCGGCCCGCGCCAAGCGGGTCGTCAAGGCTCCGGTCGAGGCGCCCGTCGTGGAGGCGCCCGTCGCCGAGGAGCCCGTCGTCGAGGCCCCCGCCGCCGGTCCGGAGACCGAGGGCGAGTGGGAGGAGGACGGCCGTCCGTCGCGCCGTCGCCGTCGGGGCGGCCGCCGCCGTCGCCGTGGCGAGGCCGAGGAGGTCGAGGCCGCCGAGACCGAGCAGCCCGTCGTCGAGGAGGCGGCCCCGGCCGCCGAGGCGGAGGAGGACGAGGAGGAGGACGAGCTGGCCGCCGGCCTGTCCTCGTCGCGCCGCCGTCGCCGCCGTCGCCGCCGCAGCGGTGAGGCCGGCGCCGTCGAGACCGCCGAGACCACCGAGGACGGCGTCCGCACGGTGGTGAAGGTGCGCGAGCCGCGCCGCCGCTCCACCGAGCCGTCCTTCGACCCGGACGAGGTGCAGTCCATCAAGGGCTCGACCCGTCTGGAGGCGAAGAAGCAGCGCCGCCGCGAGGGCCGCGAGCTGGGCCGCCGCCGGGTGCCGATCATCACCGAGGCCGAGTTCCTGGCCCGCCGCGAGTCGGTCGAGCGCGTCATGGTGGTGCGCCAGAACGGCCAGCGGACCCAGATCGGCGTCCTCGAGGACGGCGTGCTGGTCGAGCACTACGTCAACAAGGAGCAGGCCACCTCGTACGTCGGCAACGTCTACCTGGGCAAGGTCCAGAACGTGCTGCCGTCCATGGAGGCCGCCTTCGTCGACATCGGCAAGGGCCGCAACGCGGTGCTGTACGCCGGCGAGGTCAACTTCGGCGCGCTGGGCGGCCACGGCGGCCCGCGCCGGATCGAGTCGGTGCTCAAGTCCGGCCAGTCCGTCCTGGTGCAGGTCTCCAAGGACCCGATCGGCCACAAGGGCGCCCGCCTGACCAGCCAGATCTCGCTGCCCGGCCGCTACCTGGTGTACGTGCCCGAGGGCTCGATGACCGGCATCTCGCGCAAGCTGCCGGAGAACGAGCGCGCGCGCCTGAAGCAGATCCTCAAGAAGATCGTCCCGGACGACGCGGGCGTCATCGTGCGCACCGCCGCCGAGGGCGCCTCCGAGGAGGAGCTGACCCGCGACGTCCAGCGCCTCCAGCAGCAGTGGGAGGACATCCAGAAGAAGGCCGCGAGCGGCAACGCCCCGGCGCTGCTGTACGGCGAGCCGGACATGACCGTCCGGGTCGTCCGCGACATCTTCAACGAGGACTTCACCAAGGTCATCGTCTCCGGCGACGAGGCGTGGAAGACCATCCACGAGTACGTCTCCAACGTGGCCCCTGACCTCGCCGAGCGGCTCCAGCGGTGGACCTCCGAGGTGGACGTGTTCGCCACCTACCGGATCGACGAGCAGCTGATGAAGGCGCTGGACCGCAAGGTCTGGCTGCCCAGCGGCGGTTCGCTGGTGATCGACCGCACCGAGGCGATGGTCGTCATCGACGTCAACACCGGGAAGTTCGTCGGCCAGGGCGGCAACCTGGAGGAGACGGTCACCCGGAACAACATCGAGGCGGCCGAGGAGATCGTGCGCCAGCTGCGGCTGCGCGACCTCGGCGGCATCATCGTGATCGACTTCATCGACATGGTCCTGGAGTCCAACCGCGACCTGGTGCTGCGCCGCCTGCTGGAGTGCCTGGGCCGGGACCGGACCAAGCACCAGGTGGCCGAGGTCACCTCGCTGGGCCTGGTCCAGATGACCCGCAAGCGGGTCGGCCAGGGCCTGCTGGAGTCCTTCTCCGAGCCCTGCGTCCACTGCAACGGCCGCGGCGTGATCGTGCACATGGAGCAGCCGAGCGTCCACGTCCACGCCCCGGCCGCGGCCGAGGCGCCGGCCGGCGGCGGCAAGCGCCGTCGCCGCGGCAAGGGCGGGGCGGGCCACGAGGAGCCGCAGGCCGTCGAGGCCGTGCCGGTGACCGAGGCCGCCGAGCCGGTGGTCGTCGAGGCCGCGGTGGAGGTCGAGGCCGCCGAGCCGGTGCGCGAGGAGATCGAGGGCCAGCTGGCCCTGGAGGTCCCGGGCGTCGAGGCTCCGGCCGCCGAGGCCCCGGCGGTCGAGGAGCAGCCGGTGGCCGAGGCCCCCGTCGCCGCTCCGGCCGGCCGTACCCGCCGCCGCGCGGTGCGCAAGGCGACGGCCCCGGCCGGTTCGCCGTCCGGCGCCGAGATCGTGGTGCTGCAGGCGAAGGCCGACGCGGCGCTGGAGGCGGCCCTGGAGGCCGCCGCCCCGGCGGCCGAGGCCGAGACCGAGGCCGTCGTGGAGGCGGAGCCGGTTGTCGTCGCGGAGGCCGCGGTCGTCGAGACCCCGGCCGCGGAGACCGCCGAGGCCGCCCCTGAGGCAGCGCCCGAGGCCGCTGCGGAGGCCCCCGTCGAGGCTCCGGCCGAGGAGGCCCCGGCGCCGAAGAAGCGGGCCGCCCGCAAGACCGCCGCGAAGAAGACCGCCGCCAAGAAGACGACCACGGCGGCCAAGAAGACCACCGCCCGCAAGACCGCGACCAAGCGGACCAGCGCGGCGGCCAAGAAGGCCGCGGCCGCCGAAGGTGATACGGCGGCCGAGTAGTGCCCACGCCCGGGGCGGGAGCTCTCCCGCCCCGGGCCGTACGGGCCGGTTTGCCCCCCGGGCCGCCGGTCCGTATTCTTGACCACTGGCGTGTCTACGCCACGCTCCCGAGCACATCACCTTCCCGAGAGCCACGCGCTCGCGCGCGGCGTTCGGGGAGAGGCCCCTGTGTCCGTACCCAGGTGGCTGGCGTCGGGAGTTCCGACCGAGTTAGGAAAGTAGGTACCGCATGTACGCGATCGTTCGCGCAGGCGGCCGCCAGCACAAGGTCGCCGTCGGCGACGTGCTGGAGATCGACCGTATCGAGGCCAAGCCGGGTGACTCGGTGGAGCTCTCGACCATCCTGGTCGTCGACGGTGACGCCGTCACCTCCGACCCGTGGGTCCTGGCCGGCGTGAAGGCTCACGCCGAGGTGGTCGACCAGACCAAGGGCGACAAGATCGTCATCCTGCGCTACAAGAACAAGACCGGCTACCGCCGTCGTCAGGGTCACCGTCAGCAGCACACCGCGGTGCGCATCACCAGCATCGACTCGGTCAGCAAGTAAGGGGATAGCGAGATATGGCACACAAGAAGGGCGCAAGCTCTACCCGTAACGGCCGTGACTCGAACGCCCAGCGCCTCGGCGTGAAGCGCTTCGGTGGCCAGGTCGTCTCGGCAGGCGAGATCCTCGTCCGCCAGCGTGGCACCCACTTCCACCCGGGTGCCGGTGTCGGCCGTGGTGGCGACGACACCCTGTTCGCGCTGACCGCCGGTGCGGTTCAGTTCGGCAACCGTCGCGGCCGCAAGGTCGTCAACATCGTGGCCGTCGAGGCCTGAGTCCCAGCGGACTCCCGAGTCTGAGAAGACTCACAGTGAAGGGTGGGCCGGAATGTTCCGGTCCACCCTTCGCGCTTCACGCAGACAGCAAGCAGACATCGCGCACTGGAGGCACACCCCATGACCACCTTCGTGGACCGCGTCGAACTTCACGTCGCCGCGGGTAACGGAGGCCACGGCTGCGCCTCCGTGCACCGGGAGAAGTTCAAGCCGCTCGGCGGACCGGACGGCGGCAACGGCGGCGAGGGCGGCAGCGTCGTCCTCACCGTGGACTCGCAGGTCACCACCCTGCTGGAGTACCACCACTCGCCCAAGCGCAAGGCCACCAACGGCAAGCCCGGCGCGGGCGGCCACCGCACCGGCGCCGACGGCGAGGACCTCGTCCTGCTGGTGCCGGACGGCACCGTGGTGCTCGACCGCAAGGGCAACGTGCTGGCCGACCTGGTCGGCCACGGCACCACCTTCGTCGCCGCCCAGGGCGGCCGCGGCGGCCTCGGCAACGCCGCGCTCGCCTCGGCCCGCCGCAAGGCCCCGGGCTTCGCGCTGCTCGGCGAGCCCGGCGAGGCCCGCGACATCGTGATGGAGCTCAAGTCCGTCGCCGACGTGGCCCTGGTCGGCTACCCGAGCGCCGGCAAGTCCTCGCTGATCTCGGTGCTCTCCGCCGCCAAGCCGAAGATCGCGGACTACCCGTTCACCACCCTGATCCCCAACCTCGGCGTGGTCACCGCGGGCGAAACCGTCTACACCATCGCCGACGTGCCCGGCCTGATCCCGGGCGCCAGCCAGGGCCGGGGCCTGGGCCTGGAGTTCCTGCGGCACGTCGAGCGCTGCTCGGTGCTGGTGCACGTGCTGGACTGCGCCACCCTGGAGCCCGGCCGCGACCCGCTGACCGACCTGGAGACCATCGAGGCCGAGCTCGCCGAGTACGGCGGCCTGGACGACCGGCCGCGCCTGGTCGCCCTCAACAAGGTGGACGTACCGGACGGCCAGGACATCGCCGACCTCACCCGGGCCTCGCTGGAGGAGCGCGGCTACCGGGTGTTCGAGGTCTCCGCCGCCTCCCGCAAGGGCCTGCGCGAGCTGAGCTTCGCGATGGCCGGGATCGTCGCCGAGGCGCGCGCCGCCAAGCCGGTCGAGGAGTCCACCCGGATCGTGCTGCGGCCCAAGGCCGTGGACGACGCGGGCTTCACCATCACCGAGGAGGACGGCGCGTACCACATCCGCGGCGTCAAGCCGGAGCGCTGGGTCCGCCAGACCGACTTCAACAACGACGAGGCCGTCGGCTACCTCGCCGACCGGCTGGCCCGCCTCGGCGTCGAGGAGCAGCTGTGGAAGATCGGGGCGCACGAGGGCGACACCGTCGTCATCGGCCCCGAGGAGAACGCCGTCGTCTTCGACTGGGAGCCGACCATGGCCGCCGGCGCCGAGATGCTCGGCCGCCGCGGTGAGGACCACCGCTTCGAGAGCCCGCGCCCGGCGGTCGACCGCCGCCGCGAGAAGCAGAAGGGCCGGGACGCGGCCGAGGCCGAGTTCCTCGCCTTCGAGGCGCTCTCCAGCGGCCGCCAGGCCGCCATCGAGGGCGACGACGACGAGGACTACTGAGCCGGTTGACCTCTCGACGGCCCCGCCACCCGTTCCCCGGGTGGCGGGGCCGTCCGCCTGTCCGGGGTGGCGCGGCGTCACCTTCGCGCCTGACGGTCGGTCAGGAATCATGCCGGCCATCCGGATCGGCGTCCGGACCTGCGGTGGGACCGCGGCCGGAGCCGGTCCAGCCGGTGGAACACCCCGGAGGGGAACTGCGTGGATCGCGTAGATTTCGGGGGCGACGGCCGGGCCCGGCCCCGTCGTACCCGCACCACACCGGAAGGGCGTACAGCGAGATGAGCGAGGACTCACTTCGGGAGGAGGTGCTGACCGCACGGCGGATCGTGGTCAAGGTCGGCTCCTCCTCACTCACCACGGCGGCCGGCGGCCTGGACGCCGACCGGGTCGACGCCCTGGTCGACGCGATCGCCAAGGTGCGCCGCCGCCCGGACGCGCCCGAGGTCGTCCTGGTCTCCTCCGGCGCCATCGCCGCCGGGCTCGCCCCGCTCGGCCTGGAGCGGCGCCCCAAGGACCTGGCCCGCCAGCAGGCCGCCGCCAGCGTCGGCCAGGGGCTGCTGGTCGCCCGGTACACCGCCTCCTTCGCCCGGTACGGCGTCCGGGTCGGCCAGGTGCTGCTCACCGCCGAGGACGCCAGCCGGCGCGCCCACTACCGCAACGCCTACCGCACCCTGGACCAGCTGCTGGCGATGGGCGCGATGCCGATCGTCAACGAGAACGACACCGTCGCCACCGCCGAAATCAAGTTCGGGGACAACGACCGGCTGGCCGCCCTCGTCGCCCACCTCGTCCGGGCCGACCTGCTGGTGCTGCTCTCCGACGTGGACGGCCTGTACGACGGCGACCCGTCCAAGCCCGGCACCAGCCGGATCGCCGAGGTGCGCGGCCCGCACGACCTCGACGGCATCGAGATCGGCAGCGCCGGCAAGGCCGGGGTCGGCACCGGCGGCATGGTCACCAAGGTCGAGGCCGCCCGGATCGCCACCGGCGCGGGCATCCCGGTGGTGCTCACCGCGGCCAGCCAGGCCGCCGACGCGCTGGCCGGACGGCCCACCGGCACGCTCTTCCTGCGCACCGGGGCCCGCACCTCCGACCGGATGCTCTGGCTGGCCCACGCGAGCAGCCCGCGCGGCGCCCTGCACCTGGACGCGGGCGCCGTCGAGGCGGTGGTCTCCGGCGGCGCCTCGCTGCTGCCGGCCGGGGTCACCAAGGTCGACGGGGAGTTCGCGGCGGGTGATCCGGTGGACCTTCTTGCCGAAAACGGCCACATCGTGGCTCGCGGACTGGTCAACTTTGATGCGAGGGAGTTGCCCCGCCTGCTCGGCCGGTCCACCCGCGACCTGGCCCAGGAGCTCGGTGCCGCGTACGAGCGTGAGGTCGTCCACCGCGACGACCTGGTCGTTCTGCGCGGCTGACCGGCCGATCGGCCGGCACCGGCCGTTCGGCGCAGTGCGGTCGGCGGGCCGCTCCGCAACGGGAGCGGCCCGGCCGTGGGCGAGGAGGGGCGCAGCGGTACCGGTCGGCCGAGGCCGACGGGGCCGGTGGGGACGACACGACATCGCCGAACAGGAGGCCGCCGGTGGAACGCAGGCGCGAGGCAGCGCTGACCGGAGGGACGGCGGGCCGGCGGCTGACCAGCATCGACGGCGGACGCGGGGACGGCCCCGCCGAGCCGGCAGGTCCGTCGCCGCAGAGGCCCGGCGGGGTGCGCAGGCTGCGGCCGCAGCGCGCGGACGCGGCGGAGCCGCCCGGGGTGCCGGAGCAGGCGCGGCTGTGGCACGTGGTGTTGAGCGTGTCCGGGCAGGTCACCCCGCTGTCCTCGCTGCGTGCCTCGCTGGAGCAACTGGCGCACGACCACTCGTTCTTCCTCACCGCCCGCTACGCGGCCGACCACGCCGAGATCCGCTACTGGGAGCAGGCCCGGGACCTGCACGACGCGGCGGCGATCGCGCTGCGGCTGTGGGGCGAGCACAAGGTGACCGCCAACCTGCCGCCGTGGGAGATCGTCGGGCTGGAGGTGGTCGACCGGGCGACGTACCACAAGCGGATGGCGGAGGGCTTCGGCGATCCGACGCCGCACCTGGGCGGCGTGCACCCGTACTGAGCGGCGCGCCCGTACCGGACCGTGCGCCCGTACCGGACGGCGCCCGGGCCGTGCGGCGCGCGTGCGGACTGAGCGGCGCGCGTGCGACCGGACGGCGCGCACCCCCGTGCCGACCGTCTCACCGGGCGAAATGGCGGCTCGGCGGCGGGGTCGCAGTCGCTACCCTTGGCGGCATGACCAGCGACCTCGCCACCGCCGACAGCCCCGTCATCGCCGTAGCGCGCCGAGCCAGGGAGGCCGCCGCCGCGCTGGCCCCGCTGCCGCGCGGGGCCAAGGACGCCGCGCTGCTGGCGGTCGCGGACGCGCTGGTCACCCGCGCCCACGAGATCGTCGCGGCCAACGCCGAGGACGTGGCCCGGGCCCGCGAGGCCGGGACGGCCGAGTCGGTGATCGACCGGCTGACCCTGACCGAGGAGCGGATCGCCGCGATCGCCTCCGACGTGCGCGACGTGGCCGGTCTGCCCGACCCGGTCGGCGAGGTGGTGCGCGGTTACACCCTGCCGAACGGCCTGGACGTGCGCCAGGTGCGGGTGCCGCTCGGCGTGGTCGGCATCATCTACGAGGCCCGGCCGAACGTCACGGTGGACGCCGCCGCGCTCTGCCTCAAGTCCGGCAACGCGGTGCTGCTGCGCGGTTCCGCCTCCGCCTACCGCTCCAACACCGCGCTGGTCGCCGTGCTGCGGGACGCCGTCGCCGCGGCCGGGCTGCCCGCCGACGCGATCCAGCTGGTGCCGGGGGAGAGCCGGGACTCCGTCCGGGAGCTGATGCGCGCCCGGGGCTTCGTCGACGTGCTGATCCCGCGCGGCGGCGCCTCGCTGATCCGTACGGTCGTCGAGGGTTCGACCGTGCCGGTGATCGAGACCGGCACCGGCAACTGCCACGTCTACGTGGACGCGCAGACCGACCTGGCGATGGCCGTCGGCATCCTGCTGAACTCCAAGGCGCAGCGGGTCAGCGTGTGCAATGCGGCCGAGACGCTGCTGGTGCACCAGGACGTCGCGGAGGCCTTCCTGCCGCTCGCGCTCGCCGCCCTGGCCGAGGCCGGGGTGACCGTGCACGGCGACGAGGCGGTGCTCAAGGCTGCCGAGGGCGGCGCGGCGACCGTGGTGCCGGCCACCGACGAGGACTGGGGCGCCGAGTACCTCTCGCTGGACCTGGCCGCGGCCGTGGTGCCCTCGCTGGACGCCGCCGTCGAGCACATCCGCCGTTGGTCCTCCGGCCACACCGAGGCGATCGTCACCACCTCGCAGGCCGCGGCCCGCCGCTTCACCCAGCTGGTCGACTCGACCACGGTGGCCGTCAACGCCTCCACCCGGTTCACCGACGGCGGTGAGTTCGGCTTCGGCGCGGAGATCGGCATCTCCACCCAGAAGCTGCACGCCCGCGGCCCGATGGGCCTGCCGGAGCTGACCAGCACCAAGTACATCGTCACCGGTGACGGGCACGTCCGCGGCGAGGCGGCGCAGACCGTCGGCGGGGACACGGAGTCCCGCTGAGCGGGGCGCGTGGGGCGGTCCGTCACACGTGTGACGGACCAACTGCCGGTAGCCACAGACAAATCGCCCGGCCGGTAATACGCTGAATCCGTGGCTGAGGATGTGGGGGGCTTGCCGTACCCCGACGGCGCCGACCACGGTGGTGCGGACGACGAGTTCGCCACCGTGGTCTTCGATGAGGCCTTCGTCCGGTCCGCCGCCGTGCACGAGCCGACGGCCAAGGAGCGGCAGCTCGCCGCCGCCGAGGCACGGTTCGAGCCGGACACCGCGGGTCCGGGGTGGGGCTATGACGTCCCGGCCGGTGACGGGCTGCCGCTGGAGCTGCGCCCGTACCCGAGCGGACTCGACGAGGACCACCTCTACCCCGACCCCTGGTCGGGCCCGGGCCGGGCGGTCGACCGCCGGGGCCGGCGCTTCGGGCGCCGTTACGGCCCGGCGCGGGCCCAGGGGCGGTGCGTCGCCCAGCAGCGCTGGCACCGGCCGGTGGCCTGGGTGCTCGCCGTGATCATGGGTGTGAGCCTGGTGGCGGTCGCGGTCGCGGCCATCTACCAGGGCGTGGGCGGCCCCTCGGGCGCGCCCCGGCGCCCGGAGTCCGGCAGCAGCAGCCAGGAGACGGACCCGAGGCCCGCGCCGGCCGAGCCGTTGCCGGTGGTCACCGCGCCCGCGAGGTAGTCGGACCCCGGGGCGCACGCCCGG
>NZ_JAFLNG010000270.1 GCF_017427025.1 Streptomyces sp. FH025 | reverse complement strand
GGCGCCCGGGATCCCGGACGCCGAGCCCATCACCTCGTCGATCAGGCCGTACTCCTTGGCCTCCTGCGCGGTGAACCAGCGGTCGCGGTCGGAGTCCTTGACGATCTTCTCGACGTCCTGGCCGGAGTGCGAAGCGATCAGCTCCGCCATCTGCCGCTTGGTACGGACGAGCTGCTCGGCGTAGATCCGCACGTCACTGGCGGAGCCCGCGAGACCCGCGGAGGGCTGGTGCATGAGAATCTTCGTGTTCGGCAGCGCGAAGCGCTTGCCCTTGGCGCCGGCGGTCAGCAGGAACTGGCCCATGGAGGCGCAGAAGCCCATCGCGATGGTCACGACATCGTTCTTGATGTAGTGCATCGTGTCGTAGACCGCCATGCCGGCGGTCACCGACCCGCCCGGCGAGTTGATGTAGAGGTAGATGTCCTGGTCGGAGTCGGCCGCCAGCAACAGCAGCTGCGCCGTGATCTTGTTGGCGATGTCGTCGTCGACTTCCTGGCCGAGGAAGACGATCCGATCGCTCAGGAGTTTGTTGAACACATGGTCGCCCATGCTCATGCCCACACCGCCGTTCGCCCGAGGAAGAATCGCGTCCCGGTCGTTTCCCTGTCGAAAGTCCATCGGACCCCCTGTAGATCTCGGAGCCAGTTCAGGCCGCCTCACAGCCGCAGCTCTCATGAGGCATGCTGCACGAACTCGCCTGTGGCTTCACCGTTCTGAATGAACGTAACACGATCTCATCAGGGCCACGATGCGCTCCGCAATCGTTCGCTGACAGCGCAAGGTCGGCCTACGCGCTGGAAAATGCCCGGTTGGGGCGGCGGTAGGCGTCAAGCCGGGACCGGTTCGTTCGATCGCCAAGCGGTGACGCCGAGGCGTTCGCCGCAATCGCCCCGCGCCGCTTCGAAGTCCTGGCGGACCCCCGACACTTGAGTCCCGTCGTCCGAGATCCCCGACAGGGTCGAGCTCAGGGCCCGGTGTAGAGAGGGCTCCGCTCCCAGCCGCGGATGGTCCGGTAGTCGGCCTCGACCTCCTCGTGGGTCGTACCGCTGAGGTAGAGGAAGCCGGGCGAGGTCAACAGGTCGTGCGTGCGCGGCAGATGGGTGCCGGGGCTGGGGAGGGCCGCGACGGCCACGGCGGTGGGGAGGTCGGCGAGGCGGTCCCGCCAGCCGAGGTCGGCGACGGTGCCCGGGAAGTGATTGATCAGTGAGACGTAGCGGATGGGCCGTTCCCAGCGCAAGGGAAGGGCGGCGGCGGACAGTTCCGGCGGGTTGACGATGCCCGCGGCCAGCAGTCCCGCGTGCGAGTGGCCGGCGAGCTTCGCGGAGACCCACGGCAGCACGCCTCCGCCCAACCGCGCGCCCGGGTCGATCAGCACCGGCCCCCGCGAGGTGAGTACCACCTCGCTGTGGGCGGCGCCGTTGCGGATGCCGAGTGCGGTGAGTGCCTCGGACAGGTAGCGGTGCAGGCCTTGCACCTGCGGTGATTCCGGGTCGGCGGGCTCCTCGAAGTCGAAGACGGGGGCTCCGTCCGGGGTTCGGCTCTTGGTGTAGCGCCAGGTCTCCACCACGAGGTGGCGGCCGTCGACCGAGACGGTGTTGACGTAGTACTCGGGGCCTTCCAGGAACTCCTGGAGCAGCACGGTGCGGTTGGGGGTGCCGAACAGGTTCGCCGACTCCAGCACGTCCGCGGCGGCCCGTGACACCTCCACGGCGTTGCGGCAGATGCGTACGTGGTCGGAGGCGGCGCTGTCGACCGGTTTGACGACGACCGCGTCCGATCCGCTGCCGGTGAACCACTGCGCCGCCTCGTCGGGATCCGTCGCCAGGGTGCTGCGCGGTGCGTCGAGTCCCGCGTCGGCCAGGGCTTCGGCCATACGGAACTTGTTGCGCCTCGCGGGTGCCAGCTCCAGGACGTTGCCCGGACGGCCGGTCAGGTGTGCGAGGTGGTCGGCCAGGGCCACGCCCGACTCGGTTCCGGCCACCACGTGCTGGATGCCGCGCGCCGTGAGGCGGGCGGCGACGGCCGCCGGGTCGGGGTCGTGGCCGAGGTCGTCGACGTAGTGCGAGGGGTTGAAGGTGGCCTGGTAGTAGGGGTTCACGGTGGGGCTGCTGCGGACGTGGAGGCACGCGGCGCCGCGGTCCAGCAGTTCGCGGACGAGGTGTGCACCGCTGGAGTAGCCGTCGACCACGGCGACGAGCGGCGGCGGGATGGCGGACATACGGGGCGCTCCTTCCTGGTGGGTGCTCAGGCGCTCGGGTGTGGACGCCTCGGGCTCAGGCGCTCAGGCCGCCGTCGACGACCAGGTCGTGGCCGACGACGTACGCCGCCGCCGGCGAGGCGAGCCAGACCACGGCGGCTGCGATCTCCTCGGGACGGGCCAGCCGGCCGGCCGGGATCTCCCGGGCGACGCGGGTGTCCCGGTCGGCGGGTGTCTCGCCGGGCCAGACGGCCATCGCGGTGTCCGTGGGGCCGGGGCTGACCGCGTTGATGCGGATGCCGTGCGCGATGTACTCGCGGGCCGCGGAGCGGGTGAGAGTGCTGACCGCGGCCTTGCTGGAGGCGTACGCGCTCTGGTGGGTGACCCGCATGTGCGCACCGATTCGGGACGAGACGTTGACGATGCTGCCGCGGCGCTGGCGCAGCATCTGCTCGATCTCGTACTTCATGCACAGCCAGGTACCGGTGACGTTGACGCCGAGAACCTGGTCCCACTCCTGGGGCGGCACGTCGGCGGCCAGGCCCCAGGACGGCAGGCCGGCGTTGTTCACGGCGACGTCGAGCGAGCCGTACCGGTCGGCGACGGTCCGTACGGCGCGGGCCACCTCGTCCCCCACGGTGACGTCGGCCAGGACGTGGGAGGCCGTGCCGCCCGCGGCCCGGATCTCCTTCACGGTGTGCGCGAGGGTCTCCTCGGTGCGGCCCGTCACCACCACGCGCATCCCCGCCGCGGCGAGGGCGACGGCGACGGCGCGGCCGATGCCGCTTCCGCCTCCGGTCACGAGTGCCGTTCCGGTCATGGCGGAAGAGGCTGTCGACGCGTGGGGCATGTCAGTCCTCCTTCAGCGCCAGGGCCCGGATCAGTGCGGCCTCGGTGCTCTGCGCCTGCGGCAGGTCCTTGGCCACGATCAGGCACTGGCCGGACGGGCCCGGCGTGCCGCTGCTGTCCCCCGCGATGAGTACCCCGGTCCGGGTGACCGGGTCGAAGTCGAGGCCGTTCTCCCGGAGCGTCTCCACCGCTTGGGCGAGGGAGTTCCAGCCGCACCGGCTGCGGGCGATGAGCACCCGGTCCGACCAGTGGTCGGGCCCCAGCAGGCGCTCGCCGATGCGGTGGGTGTGAGTGGAGCCGCCGATCCGGCCGTTGAACTCGTTGAACAGGATGTCGCCGCTCGGGACGACGATGGCGTCGATGCTCATCGGGCCGCGGTAGCCGAGGCCGCGCACGGACTGCCCGATCCGCTCGGCGTGCGCCAGGAATCCGGGGAAGGACGGCAGTTCGCCCGACGGCGGGGGGATGACCAGGCCGTTGTTGGTGGGTGCCATCCGCATCTCGCCGTAGCCGACGACCGTCACGTCCCGGTCGGCGACGAGCAGTTCGATGTAGATGGGGATCGACCCGTCGAGGTACTGCTCGACCACGACCTTGCGCCGCCCGCCGTTGCTGTACCGGTCCCAGGCTTGCGCCAGGTGGGCTGCGAGGGCGTCCTGCGGGTGGTCCAGGACGGTGACGCGCTCGGCCCCGTACCCGGCCAGGCCGGCGTGCGGCGCCAGGATCTCGTTGCCGTACCCGCCGCCGTGCAGGTCCTGCTTGACGATCACCGGTTCCCCGGCGAGCAGTAGCGGGCGGATGAACGCGTCCGCCTCCGCCGGCGAGGACACGGTGCGTCCGTGCGGGACGGGTATCCCGTTTCCGGCCGCCAGCGTCCTGAAGAACGTCTTGCTGTTGACGAGTTCGTTGCCGCCTTCGGCCAGGAATGCGTGGCCGGGCGTGGACTCCTTCAGGCCCAGGTATTCGGCGAGTTCGGATATGCCGGCGTCGGTGTAGAACGGGTACAGACGGTCGGCGCCGCGCTCCTGCGCCAGGGTGCGCAACTGCCGCAGGAAGGCCGGGTCGCGCAGGCGGTCGAGGTAGAGCAGGGAACTGCCGCGCACGCCCGGGGGCGGCACGAGCACGGCCGGGGCGGTGTCGGCGATGCCGAGCCGCTCCCAGACGTAGGCCAGGAACTCCTCGTCCGGCGGGGTGGGCAGGACGAGGATGTCGTGCGCGTCGGCGCACCACGCGAGCCGGTGAGTCACCGCGGCCAGGTAGCTGAGGTACTCGGCCGGCAGGGCACGGTCGCCTTCCGCGGTCTCCTCGGTCAGCTGGTTACCGATGATGATCTTTGCCATGGCCGTGACCGCCTCCGGATAAGGGCCGCCCGACGGGCCGCCGACGCCGTGGATCAGCATTCACAGCCCGGCGGAATTGCGGCAACTACCCGACCGGGTAGGCGGATAACCGCATCAGCGGCCCCCTACCCGAACGAGTAGGTGCGGCTGCGCACCATGTGTTCGTAGGCTCCCGAAGCCGTATTCCACCCGGTCAATCGAGGAGACCTCAGGTGAATGGACAGGCTCGTGCCGGCGATGACCCACAGCCGCTGTCCGACGAAGAGATCGAGCACTGGCGGCTGTTGCCGGCCCGACAACAGCCGCAGTGGCACGACGCATCCGATCA
The DNA here is from genome assembly GCF_017427025.1 of Streptomyces sp. FH025. Taxonomy (GTDB): domain Bacteria; phylum Actinomycetota; class Actinomycetes; order Streptomycetales; family Streptomycetaceae; genus Kitasatospora. The sequence goes on along the minus strand of NZ_JAFLNG010000270.1, from coordinate 4,935 downwards.
CGTGGTGAAATCCCTTGCCGCGCTTCCCGCCCTGGTGCGGGAGGACGAGGTCGACGCCTTTCGCCGACTGCTGGGCGAGGTGGCGGCCGGGGAGCTGTGCGTCGTGCAGGCCGGCGACTGCGCCGAGGACCCGGAGGACTGTGTCCCGGGCCGGCTCGCGGTCAAGAGCGAGCTGCTGCACGGTCTGGCGGCGGAGCTGGCGGGGGCGACGGGCCGGCCCGCGCTGATGGTGGGGCGGATCGCCGGGCAGTTCGCCAAGCCTCGGTCCAAGGCCACCGAGGTGGTCGACGGCGTCGTCCTGCCCGCCTTCCGGGGGCTGATGATCAACGCGCCCGAGGCCGACCCGGCCGCCCGGCGAGCCGACCCCGGCCGGATGCTCGTCTGCTACGAGGCCGCGCGGGCGGCCGGCGCGTACCTGCGCGAGCAGGCGGCCGGCGGCCCGTCGCGACGCACCGTGTGGACCAGCCACGAGGCCGTCCTCTTCGACTACGAGGTTCCGCTGGTGCGCAGGACCGCGGACGGGCGCCTGCTGCTGACCTCCACCCATTGGCCGTGGGTGGGCGAGCGGACCCGCGACGTGGACGGCGCCCACGTGCGGCTGCTGGCGTCGGTGGCCAACCCGGTGGCCTGCAAGGTCGGCCCCACCATGACCGCGCCCGAGCTGCTGCGGTTGTGCGAGCGCCTCGATCCCGGGCGCGAGCCGGGCCGCCTGACGCTCATCGCCCGCCTCGGCGCCGGAAGGGTCGAGCAGCAGCTGCCGGAACTGGTCGCCGCGGTACGTGCGGCCGGCCATCCGGTGATCTGGCTGTGCGACCCCATGCACGGCAACACCGTCACCGCCCCGGGAGGGCTCAAGACCCGGGTGATGACCGAGGTCGTCGCGGAGATCGAGGCGTTCTGCGCGGCCGTGCCCGCCGCCGGGGGCGTGGCCGGCGGCCTGCACCTGGAGGCGACGGCCGATCAGGTCGCCGAGTGCCTGTGGCGACCGTCCGACCCGGGGCCGCGCCATGGCACGGCCTACACCACGCTGTGCGACCCGCGGCTGAACCGCGGCCAAGCGCTCGCCGCCGTGCGGGCCTGGAAACCGGCCCGACCGACCGAGTACGCGGAGGTCTCCCGATGACCGGCATCGCTGCCATCGCCCCCTACGCCCTCCCCGCCGAGGCGTACGCGGGCCTCGACCGGACCGGCTGGCGGGTGGACCGCCGACGGGCCGTCCTGCTCGTCCACGACATGCAGGAGTACTTCCTGCGGCCGTTCCGCCCCGACGCCCCGCCGATGTCGGTGGTGCTGCCCAACGCGGTGCGGCTTCGCCAGGCCTGCGCGGAGCTGGACGTACCGGTGGTCTACACCGCGCAGCCCGGCAGCATGACACCCGAGCAGCGCGGGCTGCTCGACGCGTTCTGGGGAGCCGGCATGTCGGCGGCCGACGAGGACCGGCGCATCGTCGACGAGCTGGCCCCCGGGCCGAACGACCGGGTCCTGACCAAGTGGCGCTACAGCGCCTTCCACCACACGCCGCTGCTGGAGCTGCTGCGGGAGACGGGCCGCGACCAGCTGGTGGTGTGCGGGGTGTACGCCCACCTCGGCTGCCTGATCACCGCGGTCGAGGCCTTCTCCCACGGCATCCAGCCCTTCCTGGTGACCGACGCGGTCGCCGACTTCAGCGGTGAGGACCACCGGCTCGCCCTCACGTACGGGGCGCGCGCCTGCGCCGCGACCCCGGCCACCAAGCAGGTCCTCGACGACCTGGCGGGCGAGGAGGGCGCCGGATGAGGCCCCTGAGGAGCCTGTGGAGCGGCGAGGAAGCGCCGCCCTTCGCCCTGCTGTACCGTCCCGGGTCGGCCACCGGCTCCCCGGACATGCTCGACGTACTCGTTGGCGAGGTCTCCGAGTTGGAGAGCCTCACGCAGCTGGCGACGCCGACGGGTCACCCGGGCGACCACCGGCAGTTGCTCGCCGTCCTGCCCTACCGCCAGATCGGCGAGCGGGGGTTCGCGTACCCCGAGGACCACGCGCCGCTGCTGGCGCTGGCGGTGACGGAGCGGTGGAGCGTCCCGCTGGCCGACGCACTGCGGGAACTGCCGGATGATCCGGTCGAGTTGACCGATGCCGGATTCGACATCGACGACGACGCGTACGCCGGGGTGGTGCGCAGGCTCATCGCCGAGGAGATCGGACGCGGCGAGGGGGCCAACTTCGTCGTCCGGCGTTCCTTCACCGCGCGGGTGGGCGGCCACCTGCCGCGGCTGGCCTGCGCCATGCTGCGCCGGCTGCTGCTGCACGAGGAGGGCGCCTACTGGACGTTCGCCGTCCACACGGGGAAACGCGCCTTCGTCGGCGCCAGCCCCGAACGCCACGTCAGCCTGCACGGGGGCACGGCGGTGATGAACCCGATCAGTGGCACCTACCGCTTCCCCGAGGAGGGGCCCAGCCTGGCCGGCGCGCTGCGGTTCCTGGCCGACACCAAGGAGTCGGACGAGCTGTACATGGTGGTCGACGAGGAACTGAAGATGATGGCGTCGGTGTGCGAGGGCGGCGGCCGGGTAGTGGGGCCGTACCTGAAGGAGATGGCGCACCTGGCACACACCGAGTACTACCTCGAAGGCGCGTCCGCCCTGCCGGCGCACGAGGTGCTGCGGCGCACGCTGCCGGCCCCCACGGTCACCGGCAGCCCGGTGGAGAGCGCCTGCCGGGCCATCAGCCGCTACGAGTCCGAAGGCCGCGGCTACTACAGCGGGGTGGTGGCACTGCTGGGCACGGACGACCGGGGCAGGCCGGAACTGGACTCCGCGATCATGATCCGCACCGCCGAGCTCGACCACGACGGCGGGCTCGCTCTGGGGGTGGGCGCCACCGTGGTGCGCCACTCCGATCCGCAGGCCGAGGTCGCCGAGACCCGGGCCAAGGCCCTGGGGGTGCTGCGTGCCCTGGGCGGGCCGCCGGTCGCGCCGACCCGGCCCGCTCCGGGGCGGCGGGGGATCGCCGAGGATCCCGCGGTACGCGCCGCGCTGGCCGCCCGCAACAACGGTCTGGCCGACTTCTGGCTGGCCGCGGCCGAACCTGACCTCGTACCCACCCGGTCGTCCCCGGACGGAGGGCGCGGTCGGATACTGGCCGTCGACGCCGAGGACACGTTCACCGCCATGCTGGCGCACCAACTTCGCTTCCTGGGAGCGGAGGTGACCGTCAGCCGGTTCGACGAACCGATCTCCCCGAGCGGGTACGACCTGGTTCTCGTCGGGCCGGGGCCCGGCGATCCCCGCCAGCTCGGTCACCCGAAGATCGCCGCACTGCGCGAAGTGGTGCGCGCGGTGCTGGCCGAGGGCCTGCCGCTGTTCGCGGTCTGCCTCGGACATCAGGTGCTGAGCGGGCTGCTCGGGCTGCCGCTGGTGCGGCGCCGACAGCCCAACCAGGGCGTACGCCGGGAGATCGACCTGTTCGGCCGCCGGGTGCGGGTGGGCTTCTACAACACCTTCGCCGCCCGCGCCGAGGACGACGCCCTGTCCGGCGAGACCGTCGGCGGGCGCGTGGACATCTGCCGGGACAAGGAGACGGGCGAGATCCACGCACTGCGCGGTCCGGGGCTGTACTCCTGCCAGTTCCATCCGGAGTCGGTGCTCAGCTCCGACGGCGTATCGGTGCTGGCGGACGCGCTGGACCACCTGCTGCCGTACCGCCCGCACCGGCTTCCCACCACTTCCATCCCCCCGAGCGAGGCCGTATGAGCTACCGCGCCATCCTCACCCCGCAGACCGGGGCCTGGGCGCTGACCGCGTCCATGACCCGCCTGCCGGTCGCCATGGCACCCCTGGCCATGGTCTTCCTCGGCCACGACGCCACCGGCGGCTACTCCTCGGGCAGCGTGCTCGCCGCCGTCTTCATCGGCGGGGAGGTGGTCGGGGCCTGGCTGCTGGGCACCCTCCTGTCCACCGGACGGCTGCGCCTGCACCTGGCCGCCGAACTGGCGGTCGGCGGCATCGGATTCGCCGTCCCGGCGCTGTGGCCGCACGGCCCCTTGCCGCTGCTGGCCGTCGCCGCCTTCGTGGCGGGTGGGGCACCCGCAGCCAGCCCCGGCGCCCTGCGCACCCTGCTGACCACGATCATCCCCGAGCAGGACGTGGCCCGCGCCTTCAGCGCCGACTCCATCCTCACCGAAGTGCTCTGGCTCATCGCCCCCGGCCTGGTGACCCTGCTGGCCCTGCAGAGCGCACCCGGGGCACCGATGGGATTGTGTGCGCTCTTCCTGCTCCTGGCGGCCGCGCTGGTGAGCACGCTGCGCTCCGCCAAGGCCGCCGAGCAGGCCACGGAAGCCCAGGCCGAGCGCCCGTCGACCTCCCTCGTGCTGTCCGGCTGGCCGATCTACCTCACCAGTGCGGCCGCCATGTCCCTGATGGCCGTGGCCGAGCTGGTGCTCGCGCCGCTGCTCCAGGACCGCGGGCTGGCGGTGGGCCTGGCCGGGCCGCTGCTGATGGCCTTCGCCGGCCTGTCGGCGCTCGGCGCCTTCCTCTACGGGCTGCGCACCTGGCCCGGCGGCGCCCGTTCCCACAGCCTGGCCTGCCTGGCGGGGACCGCGCTCGGCATCACCGCCGTGGCCCTCGTCCCGGGCCTCGTCGGCATCGTGCTGGGCTTCGCAGTGGCCGGCGTGCTGCAGGCCGTCGTGATGGTGACCCGCAACCTGTCGCTGCGCGAGGTGCTGCCGGCCACGGCGCACACCGCGGGCTACTCGGTGATGTACTCCGTGCAGGGGGTGGGCTACTCACTGTCGGCCGTGCTGGCGGCGGTGATGCTCGACCGCTTCGCCCCGAGCACCGCGATCCTGGTCGGCGTCGCGCTCGCCGCGGCCCTGGCCGGGGTCAGCACCCTGGCCGAACGGCGACTGGGCCCGGCCCACGACCCGCGCCCCGGGCCCGGCCCGGCGCGAGACGAGGAGCA
>NZ_JAFLNG010000027.1 GCF_017427025.1 Streptomyces sp. FH025 | reverse complement strand
TAGCCCCGTCACCCCCAGGAGCCCGGTATGGCCTTCAACCTCCGGAACAGGCACTTCCTCAAGGAGCTCGACTTCACGCCCCAGGAGTTCCGTTTCCTGGTGGACCTCGCCGCGACCCTCAAGGCGGCCAAGTACGCGGGCACCGAGCAGCCCCGGCTGCGCGGCAAGAACATCGCGCTGATCTTCGAGAAGACCTCCACCCGCACCCGCTGCGCCTTCGAGGTCGCCGCGCACGACCAGGGCGCCACCACCACCTACCTGGACCCGTCCGGCTCGCAGATCGGCCACAAGGAGTCCGTCAAGGACACCGCCCGGGTGCTCGGCCGGATGTTCGACGGCATCGAGTACCGGGGGCACGGCCAGGAGATCGTCGAGGAGCTGGCCGAGTACGCCGGGGTCCCGGTCTGGAACGGCCTGACCGACGAGTGGCACCCCACCCAGATGCTGGCCGACGTGCTCACCGTCACCGAGCACACCGCCAAGCCGCTCACCGAGGTCGCCCTCGCCTACCTCGGCGACGCCCGTTCCAACATGGGCAACTCGCTGCTGGTCACCGGCGCCCTGCTCGGCATGGACATCCGGATCGTCGCCCCTCGCGCCCTCTGGCCGGCCGAGGAGGTGCGCGAGGCCGCGCAGTCGCTGGCCGAGGAGACCGGTGCCCGGATCACCCTGACCGAGGACGTGGCCGAGGGCGTGGCCGGCGCCGACTTCCTCTACACCGACGTCTGGGTCTCGATGGGCGAGCCCAAGGAGGTCTGGGCCGAGCGGATCGAGCTGCTCAAGCCGTACCAGGTGTCCATGGACACCGTCCGGGCCACCGGCAACCCGGACGTCAAGTTCCTGCACTGCCTGCCGGCCTTCCATGACCTCGGCACGGCGGTCGGGCGGCAGATGCACGAGTCGACCGGCATGACCGAGCTGGAGTGCACCGACGAGCTGTTCGAGTCGGCGCACTCCATCGTGTTCGACCAGGCCGAGAACCGCCTGCACACCATCAAGGCGGTCCTGGTCGCCACCCTCGGCTCCTGACAGGCGACGCCGGGAGCGGCACCGGGAGACGCGTCGGTACCGGGAACGGCATCGGGACCGGCGCAGGGAGTCCGGGCGCCTCAGCGCTCCAGCTTGACGCAGGCCACCCGGTCGCCCGCCGCGTGCGGTCCGGCCGGTGTGCCCGCGTGCAGCACCAGCGAGCGCGCCTGGCCCGGCCGGGGCCGCCAGCCCACCGCCGCGGTGGCGGTGCCGTGGCCCCGCCCGTCGGTGCGCAGCACCAGTCGCAGCTCGTTGCGGTCGTTGGCGTACGCCGGGTCGGTGGACGGCTGCACCGGGTCGGGCGCGTCCTGGTAGTGCGGCCCGGAGGAGGCCGGGTCGGCCCCGCAGTCGCCGGTGTGCAGGTGTACGGGGAACTCGTGGTCGGGGGCGAGCCCGGTGACCGTCAGCCTGAGCGCCGTGCGTCCGGGCACCGAGCGGTCGGTGACGATCCGGGCGTGCGAGCCGTACGGCACCAGGTCCTGCGCGTAGCTGATGGCGGCCGGCGGGACGAAGGCGGTGGCCGGGTCGAAGTCCGCCTCCTGGACGGAGACCGGCGAGGCGGCGGGGGCGAGCAGGGCCAGCGGCAGCAGTGCGGCGGCGAGCGGTGCGGTCATCGGTCGGGCCTTCCACGGGCGGGGCGACGGTCGCCCTGCTAACGGCGCCGGGCCGGGAAGGACACCGCCGTCGCCGGTCCCCCTCGCCGGTCCCCCTCGCCGGTCCCCCTCGCCGACCGGCGGTTCCGGTGGTGAGCTTGTGGTGGTGCTGTCGTCGGCCGCCGTGGTCGCGGCGGGAGCGGTCCGGCTGGTCCGGTCGGTCCGGCCGGAGCGCGGGCGGTGCGCGGGCGGTGCGCGGGCGCTGCGGTCCGGATGCGTACGGGTGCGTCCGGACGGCCGCTGACCTGCGGATTCGCCGGTCGGGGCATGCCTGCGATGGTGATGGCGGCGGCATGCACTATGGTTTATCTCGACATCGAGATAACTGCCCCTTACGATATATCTCGACATCAAGATACTTGCCGAGAGGCGCTCGCCGGCGATGCGGGCAAGGTAAGCCTAAGTAAGGCTGACCTTACCACCGCGTGGCGGCCGGATACCGCACGAAGCACCCAGAAGGAGTCAGTCGTGTCCGCGAACAGCTTCGACGCCCGCAGCTCGCTGCAGGTGGGCGACGAGTCGTACGAGATCTTCAAGCTCTCCGCCGTCGAGGGTTCCGAGCGGCTGCCCTACAGCCTCAAGGTGCTGCTGGAGAACCTGCTCCGCACGGAGGACGGCGCGAACATCACCGCCGACCACATCCGGGCCCTCGGCAACTGGGACGCCGACGCCCAGCCGAGCCAGGAGATCCAGTTCACCCCGGCCCGCGTGATCATGCAGGACTTCACCGGCGTGCCGTGCGTGGTCGACCTCGCCACCATGCGTGAGGCCGTCAAGGAGCTGGGCGGCGACCCGGACAAGATCAACCCGCTGGCCCCGGCCGAGCTGGTCATCGACCACTCCGTCATCGCCGACAAGTTCGGCACCAAGGACGCCTTCACCCAGAACGTCGAGATCGAGTACGGCCGCAACAAGGAGCGCTACCAGTTCCTGCGCTGGGGCCAGACCGCCTTCGACGAGTTCAAGGTCGTCCCGCCGGGCACCGGCATCGTCCACCAGGTGAACATCGAGCACCTGGCCCGCACCGTCATGGTCCGCAAGGGCCAGGCCTACCCGGACACCTGCGTCGGCACCGACTCGCACACCACCATGGTCAACGGCCTGGGCGTGCTGGGCTGGGGCGTCGGCGGCATCGAGGCCGAGGCCGCCATGCTCGGCCAGCCGGTCTCCATGCTGATCCCGCGCGTGGTCGGCTTCAAGCTGACCGGCCAGCTGCCGGCCGGCACCACCGCCACCGACCTGGTGCTGACCATCACCGAGATGCTGCGCAAGCACGGTGTGGTCGGCAAGTTCGTCGAGTTCTACGGCGACGGCATCGGTGCCATCCCGCTGGCCAACCGCGCCACCATCGGCAACATGTCGCCGGAGTTCGGCTCGACCTGCGCGATCTTCCCGATCGACGCCGAGACCATCAACTACCTGAAGCTCACCGGCCGCGACGAGCAGCAGCTCGCCCTGGTCGAGGCGTACGCCAAGGAGCAGGGTCTCTGGCACGACCCGTCGCACGAGCCGGTCTACTCCGAGTACCTGGAGCTGGACGTCTCCACCGTCGTCCCGTCGATCTCCGGCCCGAAGCGCCCGCAGGACCGCGTCGTCCTGGCCGAGGCCGCGCAGAAGTTCGCCGAGGCGCTGCCGACCTACTCGGCCGAGGCCTCGAAGCCGACCGCCGTCACCGCCCCCGACGGCTCGACGTACGAGATCGACAACGGCGCGGTCGTGATCGCCTCGATCACCTCCTGCACCAACACCTCCAACCCCTCCGTCATGCTGGGCGCCGCCCTGCTGGCGAAGAAGGCCGTGGAGAAGGGCCTCCAGGTCAAGCCCTGGGTCAAGACCACCCTGGCGCCGGGCTCCAAGGTCGTCATGGACTACTACGAGAAGGCCGGCCTGCTCCCGTACATGGAGAAGCTGGGCTTCAACCTGGTCGGCTACGGCTGCGTCACCTGCATCGGCAACTCGGGCCCGCTGCCCGAGGAGGTCTCGGCCGCCGTCAACGAGTCCGACCTCGCGGTCGTCTCGGTGCTCTCCGGCAACCGCAACTTCGAGGGCCGGATCAACCCCGACGTCAAGATGAACTACCTGGCCTCCCCGCCGCTGGTGGTCGCCTACGCCCTCGCCGGCAACATGAACGTCGACATCACCCGGGACGCCCTGGGCAAGGACGCCGACGGCAACGACGTCTTCCTCGCCGACATCTGGCCGTCGGAGCAGGAGGTCGCCGAGGTCGTCGCCGGCTCCATCGACCAGGACATGTTCGACAAGGGCTACCAGGACGTCTTCGCCGGTGACTACCGCTGGCAGTCGCTCCCGGTCCCGACCGGCAACACCTTCGAGTGGGACACCGAGTCCACCTACGTCCGCAAGCCCCCGTACTTCGAGGGCATGGCCAAGACCCCGAGCCCGGTGACCGACATCGCCGGCGCCCGCGTCCTGGCCAAGCTGGGCGACTCGGTCACCACCGACCACATCTCCCCGGCCGGCAACATCAAGCCGGGCACCCCGGCGGCGCAGTACCTGACCGCCAACGGTGTCGAGAAGCGCGACTTCAACAGCTACGGCTCGCGCCGCGGCAACCACGAGGTCATGATCCGCGGCACCTTCGCCAACATCCGCCTGCGCAACCAGATCGCGCCGGGCACCGAGGGCGGCTACACCCGCGACTTCACCCAGGCCGACGCGCCGGTGTCGTTCATCTACGACGCCTCGCAGAACTACCAGGCCGCCGGCATCCCGCTGGTCGTCCTGGCCGGCAAGGAGTACGGCTCCGGCTCCTCCCGCGACTGGGCCGCCAAGGGCACCGCGCTGCTGGGCGTCAAGGCCGTCATCGCCGAGTCCTACGAGCGCATCCACCGCTCGAACCTGATCGGCATGGGCGTCCTGCCGCTCCAGTTCCCGGAGGGCGAGAACGCCGAGTCCCTCGGCCTGACCGGCGAGGAGACCTTCTCCATCACCGGCGTGACCGAGCTCAACGAGGGCCGCACCCCGAAGACCGTCAAGGTCAAGGCCGGTGACAAGGAGTTCGACGCGGTCGTCCGCATCGACACCCCCGGTGAGGCGGACTACTACCGCAACGGCGGCATCCTGCAGTACGTGCTGCGCTCGCTCATCGGCTGAGCTCCGCACTAGCGCCTGAAGGGGCCGGACCGCATCGTGCGGTCCGGCCCCTTTCGCGTGTGTTCCTCCGCGCCCGGCCTTTCGCGCGCCCGGCCTTTCGCGCACCCTGCCTTTTCGCGCACCCGGCCTTTTGCATAGTGCGCCGGATGCCGCTGCCCCCTTGTGCGGTGAACGGGAGATGGACTAAACCTCTGTGCCATCTGGTCCAGACCATTTGACGACGCCTCAGAGAACAGGTCCGGTATGCCCACTCGCGCCTCAGCCCTGCTCGCCGCCGCCACCGCCGCTGCGCTGCTCGCCGCCCCCGCCACCGCCAACGCCGCAGGCGGGCACGGCCCGAAGCTGAAGGGCCAGCGGGTCGGCTACTTCACGCAGTGGGGCGCCGACAGCTCCGCCAAGCGGGTCCAGGACTCCGGCCAGGCAGCCAAGCTCACCGTCGTCAACTACGCCTTCGGCAACGTCTCCGCCGACGGCACCTGCTTCGAGACCAACGAGGCCGGCCAGGGCGACGCCCACAACGACTACCAGCGCTCCTTCTCCGCCGCCGACTCCGTGGACGGCGTCGCCGACACCCCGGACCAGCCGCTGAAGGGCCACTTCAACCAGCTGCGCAAGCTCAAGGCGAAGAACCCGCAGCTGCGCACGGTCATCTCGCTGGGCGGCTGGACCTGGTCCAAGTACTTCTCGGACGCGGCCGCCACCGACGCCGCCCGCAAGAAGTTCGTCTCCTCCTGCATCGACCTCTACCTCAAGGGCAACCTGCCGGTCCTGCCCGGCTCCCCGGAGGGCGGCGCGGGCGCGGCCGCCGGCGTCTTCGACGGCATCGACATCGACTGGGAGTACCCGGGCGGCGGCGGGGACGACGGCAACGTGGTCCGCCCCGGGGACGGCCGCAACTTCACCCTGCTGATGCAGGAGTTCCGCCGCCAGCTGGACGCGCTGAGCGGCAAGAAGGGCAAGCACTACCTGCTCACCGCCGCCGTGGCCGCCAACGAGACCGTCGCCGACCGGCTCGAACTGCCCGAGCTGAGCGAGTCGGTGGACTGGCTGAACGTGATGACCTACGACCTGCACGGCCCGTGGGAGGGCAAGGGCCCGGCCAACCACCAGGCCAACCTCTACTCCGACCCCACCGACCCGGACGCCCGCCGGCGCAGCGCCGACACGGCCGTCACCCACTACCAGGAGCGCGGCATGCCGTCCGAGCAGCTCGTCCTCGGCGCCCCGCTCTACGGCCACGGCTGGACGGGCGTCGCCCCCGGCAAGCGCGGCGGCCTCTACCAGAGCGCCACCGCGGCCGCGCCCGACCACTCCTACGCGGAGATCAACGCGCTGCCGGGCAAGGTCTACCTGGACCGCGACCACGGCGCGTCCTGGAAGTACGACGGCACCAGCTTCTACAGCTACGACACCGCCGAGGTGCTCACCCAGAAGGCCCAGTACACGCGCTGGAACGACCTGGCCGGGGTGATGGTCTGGTCGCTCGACGGCGACGACGCCCAGGGCAGCGCGATCGCCGCCCTGGACCGCGGCCTGAACCGCGGCTGACGCCCGGAGACGCGCAGGGGCCCGCCGTGCCGAGCACGGCGGGCCCCTGCACGAACCGTCAGGCCCGGTCGCAGGCCTGCGCCCGCAGCGCGCGGGCCAGGTCGTCCCGGTGCTCCAGCACCAGGCGGCGCAGGGCCGGCGCGGCCTGCGGGTGGCCGTCCAGCCAGGCGTCGGCCTCGGCCAGGGTCTGCTCACTGGTCTGGGCGATCGGGAAGAAGCCCCCGACGAACAGCACCGCGGTCTCGATGCTCCGCTCGGCCCAGACCTTCTCCAGCAGCTTGAAGTACGGCGCCGCGTACAGGGCGGTCAGGTCGCGCTGGGCGGGGATCGAGAAGCCGGAGGCGTTGGCCCGGATCAGGGCGCTCGGCAGCTCGTCCGAGTCGATCACGGCCGACCAGGCGGCGGCCTTGGCCTCCGGCGTCGGCCGGGCGGCCAGGCACTGGGCGTACTGGCGCTGCCCGCCCGCGGTGTTGTCGGCGGCCAGCTCCGCGGCCAGCTCCTCGTCGCCGGCCTGCCCGGCGGCGGACAGCGCCAGCCACAGCGCCCAGCGCAGCTCCTGGTCGACCTCCAGGCCGTCGATCCTGGCGCTGCCCGCCAGCAGGCCGCGGACCAGGCCGAGGTGCTCGGCGCCGCCCGCGGTCTGGGCGAGGAAACGGGCCCAGGCCAGCTGGTGGTCACTGCCGGGGACGGCCTCGCGCAGCTCGCGCAGGGCGCCGTCGGCGAGCTGCCGGGCGCCCTCGGCGCGCCACGCAGGGTCGGCGTACAGGTCGACGGCGGTCCTGGCCTGGGCGTGCAGCGACTGCAGCACGCCGATGTTGCCCTCCTGACCGGCGAAGCGCAGCACCAGGGCGACGTAGTCGCGGGCCGGCATCAGACCGTCCCGGGTGAGGTTCCAGACGGCGGACCAGGCGAGCGCGCGCGCCAGTTCGTCGCGGATGTTGCCGAGGTCGGCGCGCAGGGTCTCCAGGGAGTCGGCGTCGAAGCGGATCTTGCAGTACGTCAGGTCGTCGTCGTTGAGCAGGACCAGGGCCGGGCGCGGGCGGCCGACGGCCTCGGTGATGACCGTACGGGCGCCGGTGACGTCGAGCTCGATCCGCTGGGTGCGCACCAGGGCGCCGTCGGCGTCCCGGTCGTACAGGCCGATCGCGATCCGGTGCGGGCGCACGCCACGCGACGGAGTCGCGGAATCGTCCGCAGCGCCCTCCTGCAGCACGGCCAGCTCGGTGATCCGGCCCTCGGCGTCGGTGGTGACCTGCGGGGTGAGCGCGTTGACCCCGGCGGTCTGGAGCCAGGCGGCCGACCAGCTCTTCAGGTCGCGGCCGCTGGTCTCCTCCAGCACGCCCAGCAGGTCGGCCAGTTCGGTGTTGCCGAAGGCGTGCCGCTTGAAGTAGCGGCGGGCGCCCTCGAAGAAGGCGTCCGGACCGACGTACGCGACCAGCTGCTTGAGGACGGAGGCGCCCTTGGCGTAGGTGATGCCGTCGAAGTTGAGCTTGGCGTCCTCGAGGTCGCGGATGTCCGCGGTGATCGGGTGGGTGGTGGGGAACTGGTCCTGCTCGTAGGCCCAGGCCTTGCGCTGGTTGGCGAAGGTGACCCAGGCCGAGGAGTGCCGGGTGCGGGCGCCGATCAGGCCGTAGGAGCCCATGAAGTCGGCGAAGGACTCCTTCAGCCACAGGTCGTCCCACCAGCGCGGGGTGACCAGGTCGCCGAACCACATGTGCGCCATCTCGTGCAGGACGACGTTGGCCCGGGACTCGTAGGCGGCGTCGGTGACCTTCGAGCGGAAGATGAACTCCTCCTTGAAGGTGACGCAGCCCGGGTTCTCCATCGCGCCGATGTTGTACTCCGGGACGAAGGCCTGGTCGTACTTGCCGAAGGGGTACGGGTAGTCGAACTCCTCGTGGAAGAAGTCGAGTCCGAGCTTGGTGACGCCGAGGATCTCCTCCGCGTCGAAGTACGGGGCGAGCGACTTGCGGCACAGCGCGGAGAGCGGGATCTCCAGGGTGGTGCCGTCGGCGAGCTCGCGGCTGTAGTGGTCGGTGGCGACGTGGTACGGGCCGGCCACCACGGCGGTGAGGTAGGTGGAGATCGGCTTGGTCGGCGCGAACTCCCAGGTGCGGGCGCCGCCCTCCTCGGTGACGTTCTCGTGCACGGCGTTGGAGCGCACGTCCCAGGCGGCCGGGGCGGTCACGGTGAAGCCGAACGAGGCCTTCAGGTCGGGCTGTTCGAAGTTCGCGAACACCCGGCGGGCGTCGGCCGGCTCGAAGTGGGTGTAGAGGTAGGTCTCGCCGTCCGCCGGGTCGACGAAGCGGTGCAGGCCCTGGCCGGTGCGGCTGTAGGCGCAGTCCGCCTCGACGGTGAGGACGTTCTCGGCGGCCAGCCCGTCGACGTGCACCCGGGCGCCGTCGTAGGCGGTGGCCGGGTCCAGGGAGCGGCCGTTGAGGGTGACCGAGCGGACGGCGGGGGCGAGCAGGTCGAGGAAGGTGCCGGCGCCGGGCTGGGAGCAGCGGAACGCGACGGTGGTGGTGGAACGGAAGGTCGCGGCCGCCGGATCGGGGGCCGTGGTCACGTCCAGCCGGACCTGGTAGCTGTCCACGGCCAGGATGCTGGCCCGCTGCTGGGCTTCGTCGCGGCTCAGGTTCTTGCCCGGCACGGCGGTACTCCTTTGTCCGGCTCGCACGGTGGTGCGTCTGTGGGTGGTGCGGGTCCGCGCGCGGTGTGGCCGCGCACGCGGAGCATCCTTTCACGCCCGCTCAGGCCGGTACCATTGCACAACCCGTCGCGTCCGGGTCGGAATCAGCCGCGTCGGACGGGTGTTGGGGGCTCTGGAGGGGGATCGGCCCCACCGCCTCGGACCACCGTACGAAGGACGAGACTTCAGTGACGACTGCCGCTGAGCGCAAGACCGCCGACTTCTGGTTCGACCCGGCCTGCCCGTGGGCGTGGATGACGTCCCGCTGGCTGATCGAGGTCCAGCAGCTGCGCCCGGTCGATGTGAACTGGCACGTGATGAGCCTGTCGGTGCTCAACGAGCACCGCGACCTGCCGCAGGAGTACCGCGAGCTGCTGGACAACGCCTGGGGCGCGGTGCGGGTGTGCATCGCGGCCGCCCAGAAGCACGGGGACGAGGTGCTGGGCCGGCTCTACACCGAGCTCGGCCTGCGCTTCCACAACCAGGGCCTGCCGCAGAACCGGGAGACCATCGAGGCGGCCCTGGTGGCCGCCGGGCTGCCCGCCGAGCTGGCGGACGCGGCCGGCACCGACGCGTACGACGAGGCCCTGCGCGCCTCGCACAAGGAGGGCATCACCCTGGTCGGCGAGGACGTCGGCACCCCGGTGATCGCGGTCGAGGGCGCGGACGGCGACCGGGTCGCCTTCTTCGGCCCGGTGGTCACCCCGGCCCCGAAGGGCGAGGCCGCGGCCCGGCTCTGGGACGGCACCCTGCTGGTGGCCTCCACCCCGGGCTTCTACGAGATCAAGCGCACCCGGACGGCCGGCCCGTCCTTCGAGTAGTCCCCGTAGGCACGGCGGCCATCGCGATCCAGGTCAGGTACGGGTAGCCCCACATCTTCACGGTGAGCAGCTCGGGCGCCTCGCGCTCCAGCCGGCGGCGCATCCGCAGCTGGACGATGCAGATGAACAGCCAGACCACCAGGATCGCCACACCGGTGGTGTTCATCAGCCAGGTGAACACGGTGGCGGGCCAGAACTTGGCGGCCAGCACGGCGCCGAAGCCGAACAGGCAGGAGGCCAGGACGGCTCGGCGCGGCACCCCGCCGCTGATCCTGGCCAGCGCCCTGGGGCCCTGGCCGCGGCCGACCAGCGAGTACGCCATCCGGGAGGCGCCGTAGATGTTGGCGTTCATGGCGGACAGCAGCGCGACCAGCACCACCACCTCCATGATCGTCCCGGCCCCGGGCACCCCGAGGTGGCGCAGCACCGTGACGTACGGGCCGTTGGCGACGACCGCCGGGTCCTTCCAGGAGACCAGGGTGACGACCAGGGCCATCGAGCCGATGTAGAAGATCGCGATCCGCCACACCGCGGTGCGCACCGCGTTGGCGACGTTCTTCTTGGGGTCCGCGGACTCGGCCGCGGCGATGGTCACCGTCTCCAGGCCGCCGTAGGCGAAGACCGAGGCGAGCAGGCCGACGATCAGCCCGCTGACGCCGGTGGGCAGGAAGCCGCCCTGGCCGGTGAGGTTGGCGGTGCCGGGGGCGCCGGGGCCGATCACGCCGGCGACGCCGAGCCCGCCGAGGACCAGGAAGGCGACGATCGCCGCGATCTTGACGGCGGCGAACCAGAACTCGAACTCGCCGAAGTTCTTCACCGCGGTCAGGTTGCTGGCGCAGAAGAAGGCCATGAACAGGGCGACCCAGATCCAGGCGGAGACGCCGGGTATCCAGCCGTTGACGATCTTCCCGGCCGCGGTGGCCTCGGCGGCGACGCCGCAGCAGAGCATCACCCAGTACATCCAGCCGGCCGTGATGCCGGCCCAGGGGCCGATCTCCTTCTCGGCGTGCACCGAGAACGACCCGGAGGCCGGGCGGGCGGCGGACATCTCACCGAGCATCCGCATGATCAGCATGACCAGCAGGCCGGAGAGGACGAAGGCGAGGATGATCGCCGGTCCTGCGGCCGCGATGCCGGCGCCGGAGCCGACGAAGAGGCCCGCGCCGATGACGCCGCCGAGGGCGATCATCGACAGGTGGCGCTGCTTGAGCCCGTGGGTGAGCTGCTGGCCACCGGACGCCTGGGGATCGTCGGCGTGGGTGGTCCCGGGCGCCGAGGACGCGGGGGTACGGGCCATGAAGGGGGGATCCAGACTGTTCGGTATGCGCTGTCAGTTGTCCAATATCCGGCGACTCTGCTGTGCATGCCAAACATGCCCGGTGGGGGACCACGATGCGGACCTGGCCGCGACGCTACGCATCGGTAGATTGACGGACTGTCGTTCCGGACCGGGACCCGACAACGTCCGGGGGCGGGGCTTTGTCCGAAACCGTGGCGGCGACGTAGTGGATCACCACGTAGGTTCACAGGTGTTCACTCACCTGGACCCTCATGGAGGAGCCCCCCGATGGCCACTGCCACCACCCCGATACCGCGCCGCGCCGTCCTCGCCGACCTGCTGCCCGCCGCTTCCACCCGCCTCGGCGCCCAGGCCCGCGACCTGGCCCTGGTGGTCGGCGGCGCCGCGCTGACCGGCGTGGCCGCCCAGCTGTCGGTGAACGTCCCCGGCTCGCCGGTGCCGGTCACCGGCCAGACCTTCGCCGCCCTGCTGGTCGGCACCGCGCTCGGCGCCCGCCGCGGCATCGCCTCGCTCGGCCTCTACCTGCTGGCCGGCATGGCGGGCCTGCCCTGGTTCACCGGGGGCGCCACCGGTTGGGCCTTCCCGACCTTCGGCTACGTGCTGGGCTTCGTGCTCGCCGCCGCCGTGACCGGCGCGCTGGCCCGCCGCGGTGCCGACCGCACCCCGCTGAACACCGCCGTCACCATGGCCCTCGGCAGCCTCGCCATCTACGCGGTCGGCGTGCCGTACCTGGCCCTCAGCCTGCACGTGTCGCTGGCCCGCGCCGCCGAGCTGGGCCTCTACCCGTACCTGGTCGGCGACGCCCTCAAGGCCGCCTTCGCCGCCGGCGCCCTGCCGCTGGCCTGGAAGCTGCTCGGCCGACGCTGACGCCCCCGTTGTCGGGCCCGGGCGCACCCACGTGCCACACTCATGGCATGCGCGTGTACCTGGGCTCCGACCATGCCGGATACGAACTGAAGAACCACCTGGTGGAGTGGCTGAAGGGGGCCGGCCACGAGCCGGTCGACTGCGGGCCGCACATCTACGACGCCGAGGACGACTACCCGCCGTTCTGCCTGCGCGCCGCCGAGCGCACCGCCGCCGATCCGGAGGCCCTGGGCATCGTGATCGGCGGCTCGGGCAACGGCGAGGCGATCGCCGCCAACAAGGTCAAGGGCGTCCGTGCGGCGCTGGCCTGGAGCGTGCAGACCGCCGAGCTCGGCCGCCAGCACAACAACGCCAACGTGATCTCCATCGGCGGCCGGATGCACACGCAGGACGAGGCCACCAAGTTCGTCGAGGTCTTCCTCAACACCCCCTACAGCGGCGAGGAGCGGCACACCCGCCGGATCCAGATGCTGAGCGAGTACGAGACCACCGGCGAGCTCCCACCGATCCCGGCCCACCACCCGCAGGGCTGATCCCGTCACCCACCGTCCTCCGGCGGCCGGCCGCACCTCCCGTGCGGTCGGCCGCCGTCGTTCGATGACCCCTCCCGCACCTGTGGGATCGGCCACAGGCCCCCGGAGCTCGGAGACCCCTCGCACGCGGGCGCGCACGCCGCCCGCAGGCTCCGTACGTCCAACCGGCGCACGCCTTCTGACGGCACACCCGCTACCGGCGCGATCGGCCGAAACCCGCTGAACGGCAGGCGCGCCGACGCCGCCGCCCGCCCCCGAGCCGTCGACGCCGGGCCGCACCCGTGGATAGGGTCGGGCCCCATGGCTGGCAGAGCGCCGGGCCCAGAGCCCCAGACGACTGCGACGAGGCCCGGCGCCACCCCGGCGTCCGAGCCCGTGACGGCCCGGCTGCGCAAGAGGCTCCGCCGGGTCCGCCGAAGGCTGCGCACGGCCCTGGTGGACTACTTCCGCGGCGGCGCCGCCGACTGGCCGGTGCTCTGCGCACTCGCCCTGCTCGTCCCGCTGCTGATCGTGCTCAACGTCTGGATCCCCGACTGGGCCCCGCCCACCGCCCTGGTCCTGCCGATCCTGGCCGGCGCCCTGCTGCTGCGCCCCGGCAGCCTGGTGGTGCTCTACGCGCTGGGCGCCCTCGGCCTCTCCGCCGAGTCCGTGATCCACACCGGGCAGCGGGTCGCCAGCGAGAACCCGGAGTCCTACATCTACGGGGTGACCCCCGGCGCGGCCCTGGTGGTCGGCGCCGCCGGGGTGGGCGGCCTGCTGCTGGCCCAGTTCCGGGCCCGGGTCGGCGTCCCCTGGTGGGGCGGCTCCACCATGCTGTTCGACCTGCGCGAGCGGCTGCGGGTGCAGAGCCGGGTGCCCGAGCTGCCGGACGGCTGGCACGCGGACATGGCGCTGCGCCCGGCCGGCGGGCAGTCCTTCTCCGGGGACTTCGTGGTCGCCGCCCGCACCGGCCCCGGCCAGCGGCTGCTGGAGGTGGTCCTCGCGGACGTCTCCGGCAAGGGCATGGACGCCGGCTCCCGCGCGCTGCTGCTCTCCGGCGCCTTCGGCGGGCTGGTCGGCTCGCTGCCCGCGCACGACTTCCTGCCCGCCGCCAACGGCTACCTGCTGCGCCAGTCCTGGGAGGAGGGCTTCGCCACCGCGGTCCACCTGGTGCTGGACCTGGACACCGGTGAGTACGAGCTGCTCTCCGCCGGGCACCTGCCGGGCATGCAGCGCCTGGCCGGCGCCGGGCGCTGGGAGGTCAAGGAGGCCGAGGGCCCGCTGCTCGGGATCTACGACGGCGCCAAGTTCGAGGGCGTGCGCGGCCGGCTGAACCGCGGCGACGTGCTGATGCTCTGCACCGACGGCATGGTCGAGGCGCCGGGCCGGGACCTCACCGAGGGCATGGACCGGCTGATGGGGGAGGCGGACCGGCTCGTCCCCGGCGGCGCCCCAGGCTCCGGCGCGGGCGCGGCGGCCGCCCTGATCGAGACGGTGGCCCGGGACATCAACGACGACCGCGCCGTCCTGCTGCTCTGGCGCGACTGACGTCCCGCGAGGACGTTCCGGGGCAGCGTCGTCAGGCGGCGTTCCGCGACTGATGTTCATCGTCGTCCGTCACATGCCACCGGCAGCCGCTGTCAAGCCTGGGAGCTGATCTTCAGCCAAATCGGACGCCCCGTCGGCGGACCGGATCAGCGGCTTCCGTTCCCCGCCGCCGGACGTTTCCCGGCCGCTCAGCACCGCCCCGCCGACGATTCGTCAGGGCGGCTCCGCTATCGTCCCGGTCGGCGGAAACTCGTCTCGCATCGCAGGATATCGGCGTTGGGCTGACTTTCAGACCTTTACGCAATCGGCACGGTCGACCACACTGAGTCCGGGCGGGACTGTTCAGGATTCGGGGGATGGGGGGCGACACGTGCGGCACCACAGACAGCGGTCCACCGTGGGCTCCCGCGCCGGCGCCGCGCCGGTCGGTCCTCTGTTCCGCCTCGGGACCGTCGGGCAGGCCGGGGTCCGGCTTCGCAGGTGCCGCCGGGCGGCGGCACCACGCTATGAAACGAGGAAGTGAGTCCGGGTGGCACTCTCCGTCTCCGCGCTGGTCCTGTTCGCGATCCTGTGCATCATCTTCATCCGGAACAAGCAGTTGAAGATTCCGCACGCGATCGTCGCCGCCCTCTTCGGCTTCATGCTGCACGAGACCACGGTCGCGACCTCGATCAACTCCCTGCTGGCCAACCTGGCGCACAGCATCTCCGGCATCACCGGAGGCTGATCGACCGGGCCGCCCGGCCCCACGGGATCACCGGCCGGCCCGCCTGGCCTCCCGCCAACGAGCGAACAGACCCCGGGGGCGTGCCGCCGCCGGGGCCGGGGCACGCATCGGCACGGGTGCCGGGGCACCCGCCGGCGCGGCCGGGAGCGCTGCTGTCCGATCCGTCGTCAGCAGCACGAACAGCCGCGCCCAGCACAGCCGTTCACCGCGCGGCCAGTCCAGCGCGCGCAGTGCCGCGGACGCCGCCTCCGACACCTCGCCGCCCACCCGGACCTCGGCGACGTCGTCGCCCGCCTTCCCGCCCAGGAAGAGCTTCACGCCCACCGGTCCCGGTCCGACCAGCTCCGGCCGCAGCGCGGGCGCCAGCTCCGACAGCACCCGGTGCTCGGCGAGCCAGGCCGCCAGGTGCTCGTTGCCGAAGCCGAACACCGCCGCCGGCCCCTGCAACGCGTGCCAGCCCGGAAGCTCCGGCAGGTCCTCGTGGTCGGCGTGCACCCCGCGTCCGTCCGCCAGCTCGACCAGGACTGAGGCGGTGGTGGTCGCCCACATCTTCACCGCGTTCGCGAGCTTCTCCTCCTCGGTCTTGCCGAGGCCCGCCGCGCAGTCCCACACCACCGGCGCGTCCGCCCTGCCCAGGTGCAGCACGAAGCCCAGGTCCACGTGCCCGGCCCCGTCGTCCCCGGGGTGCTCGCGCACCGCCACCGCCGTGGTGCCCGGGCCGCGCACCACCTCGCCGTCCGGATGGAACTCCTGGCCCAGTCGCGCCATCTCCCGGACCACACAGCGCTGTATGACGGCCAGTCGCTCCTGCGGACGCACCGGGACTCCTCCACCTCGGGAGCGCGGCGGCTGAGGTCGCGCTCGAACTGCGCTCGAACGCCGCCGAGGCTATCGGCCCGACACCCGAGCGGGAAACCGTTCGATCGACGCGGTCCCGTCAGCGGGCTCCGGTCGCGGAAATGCCCTCAATGCCCCATTTTGGGGAGCGGAACCTGAAGGCCACCCGCCCGGAGAGCCCGCATGCCCCGTACCGCCCCGACCCCTCACCCGCAGATATCCGTCGACCCGTCGATACCGGTCGTCCCATCGATACCGATCGTCCCGCCGTGGCCGCCGGCCGGTCCGGACGGCGCCGGCCTGGTCGCCGAGATCGAGGCCTACCTCGCCTCGCTGCCCGCCCCCGCGCGCACCCCGGCGCCGTACGCCTGCCGGTACGGCAGCACCCTGCGCCCCTGGAACGCCGGCCACCCCGAGCCCCGGGCCACCCTGCTCGACCGCGCGCTGCGCCGCCCGGCCCGGCCGGTCCCGGTCAGCGCCGCCGGCCACCTGCGGCTCGCCTCCCGCTACATCGGCGCCCACGGCTGGCTGCAGGGCGCGATGTGGGACGACGCCGGGCGGGTCTGCCTGCTCGGCGCCCAGGCCGCCGTCCTGGCGTACGGCTACGGCACCCCGGCCACCGTGCGCACCGCCCGGGTCCAGCTGATGGAGGTGCTGCACGCCACCGGCCGCCCGGCGCGCTCCCCGGACGAGTTCAACGACCGCCCCACCACCCGGGAGGGTGATGTGCACCAGCTGCTCGACCGGGCCGCCGCCCGGGCCGCCCGGCTCGGACTCTGAAGCCGCCCGGGCCCGGGAACGCCGACGGCCCCGGCGCGCACCGGGGCCGGACCGGAGAGCGGGCGACGAGAATCGAACTCGCGTGACTAGTTTGGAAGACTAGGGCTCTACCATTGAGCTACGCCCGCGCGACCCTCCAGCCGTCACCGGCCGGAAGTTCGGGAGACAGCGTACCTGGTCCGGCCGCTCCCGTGCACACCGCGTTCCGCGCGCCCCCTCTTCCACCCCGCCCCGAAATAGTCGGCGAGCCCTACAGGCCCGGCGTGTACGCTTCCTCTCGGCACCACGGGGTGTGGCGCAGTTTGGTAGCGCGTCCGCTTTGGGAGCGGAAGGCCGTCGGTTCGAATCCGGTCACCCCGACAGTGCGGCAGGGTCTCGCCCACCGGGGCGGGGCCCTGTTCTGTTGGGACGGTACGGTGGCGTCTGGCGTCCGCCTTTCGTGGTACCGGTAGGATGGGGCGCTGGCGGTAGTCCCTGTGGCGTCAACCCAGGTCAACCGCACGAGGGCGAGGAGTCAAGCTCACCGTCCACCCACGGGAGATGCAGCTCCAACCGCCCATCGCCCGTCTCGCCCGAACCATCCGCACCGGCTCCGGCCGGGAGGCCGGGGAGGGCGGAGACAAACTGACCGCAAGCCCATAGGAGACCAAACCGTGAAGAGCGCCGTCGAGACTCTGAACCCGACCCGGGTTCGACTCACCGTCGAGGTGCCCTTCGAGGAGCTCAAGCCCAGCCTCGACGCGGCGTACAAGAAGATCAACCAGCAGGTCACGGTTCCGGGCTTCCGCAAGGGCAAGATCCCGGCTCGCGTCATCGACCAGCGCTTCGGCCGCGGTGCCGTGCTGGAGGAGGCCGTCAACGACGCCCTGCCGCGCTTCTACACGCAGGCCGTCGACGAGGGCAAGATCGAGGTCCTCGGCCAGCCCGACATCACCAACATCGAGGGTGTCGAGAAGATCGCCGATGGCGGCGACCTGAAGTTCACCGCCGAGGTGGACATCCGCCCCGAGATCACCCTGCCGGAGTTCTCCTCCATCGAGGTGACCGTCGACCCGATCGTCGTCTCCGACGAGGACATCGAGAAGTCGCTGGAGCAGCTGCGCGAGCGCTTCTCCTCGGTCAAGGACGTCGAGCGCGCCGCGGCCGCCGGCGACATCGTGGTCGTGGACCTGGTTGCCAAGGTCGACGGCGAGGTGCCGGAGGACGGCACCGCCAACGGCGTCAGCTACGAGATCGGCTCGGGCCGCCTGATCGACGGCATCGACGAGGCCGTGACCGGCCTGTCCGCCGGCGAGGAGAAGACCTTCGAGACCGAGCTCAAGGGTGGCACCCAGGCGGGCAAGACCTCCGAGGTCTCCGTCACCGTCACCGCCGTCCAGGAGAAGGAGCTGCCGGAGCTGGACGACGAGTTCGCCCAGCTGGCCAGCGAGTTCGACACCCTGGAGGAGCTGCGCGCCGACTCCCGCAAGCGCCTGGAGCGCATGAAGGAGTACGACCAGGCCACCCAGGCCCAGGAGAAGGTGCTCGACGCCCTGCTCGCGCTGGTTGAGATCGAGTACCCCGAGAAGCTCCTCAAGGACGAGATCGAGACCCGCAAGCACAACGTGGAGCACCACCAGCTGGAGCCCATGGGTCTGAACCTCGACACCTACCTGGAGACCCAGGGCAAGACCCGCGAGGAGTGGGACGCGGAGATCGAGGAGCAGGCGAAGAAGGGCATCAAGACCCAGTTCGTCCTGGACCAGATCGTCGCCAACGAGGAGCTGGGCGTTAACCAGGAGGAGCTCACCGAGCACCTCATCCGCCGCGCCGCCGGCTCCGGCCTCACCCCGGACCAGTTCGCCCAGCAGGTCGTCCAGGGTGGCCAGGTGCCGCTGCTGGTCGGCGAGGTCGCCCGCGGCAAGGCGCTGGCCACCGTGGTCGAGGCCGCCAAGGTCGTCGACACCGAGGGCAACGAGGTCAACTTCGACGACGACGAGGCCGACGAGTCGGGCGAGACCGTCGAGGCCGCCGCCGAGGAGAAGACCGAGGCCTGAGCGCCCCGGTAGCCCCTCCAGGCTGTAGCGGGCCCGGACGCCGTACGGTGTCCGGGCCCGCTGTCGTCCCCCCCCCCGCGACCCCCGCGACCCTGCGCTCACAGCGAACAGTTCTGCGTGGGGGATTCTGCGGCCCGGCCTGCGCGTTAGGGTCCTTGGACAGCAACAATCACGACGTGATACCCGGAAGCTGTGCGACACCGTGACGGCCGTGGAGCGACCGTCCAAACCGACTGAGCAGGTGGCTAAGTGACGTTCCCGCAGATGCATATGCCTGGCCCGATGGCGCCGCACGCCGCCGCTGGTGACGTGCTCGGCGGCCTTGGCGACCAGGTCTACAACCGGCTGCTCAACGAGCGGATCATCTTCCTCGGCCAGCAGGTCGACGACGACATCGCCAACAAGATCACCGCGCAGCTGCTGCTGCTGGCCGCGGACCCGGAAAAGGACATCTTCCTCTACATCAACTCCCCGGGTGGCTCGATCTCGGCGGGCATGGCGATCTACGACACCATGCAGTACATCAAGAACGACGTCGTCACCATCGCGATGGGCATGGCCGCCTCGATGGGCCAGTTCCTGCTGACCGCCGGCGCCAAGGGCAAGCGCTTCTCGCTGCCGAACGCCAACATCCTGATGCACCAGCCCTCCGCGGGCCTCGGCGGTTCCGCCACCGACATCCGCATCCAGGCCGAGCAGCTGCTCCGCACCAAGAAGCGGATGTCCGATCTGATCGCCTTCCACAGCGGTCAGTCCTTCGAGCAGATCACCCGGGACTCCGACCGCGACCGCTGGTTCACCCCGGAGGAGGCCCTGGAGTACGGCCTCATCGACGCGATCATGCACAGCGCCGCGGACGTCCCCGGCGGCGGCGGCACCGGCGCCTGAGCCTCGGCTCGGCCCGGCCCACGAGACCACAGCCCTAACGCCCCGGAGGACAAGAACCCCATGAACATCCCCAGCCTGTCGGCCGCCAAGGCCCGCGTCGAGGACATGCGTGCCGAGGGCCGTTACATCGTCCCGCGCTTCGTCGAGCGCACCACGCAGGGCATCCGCGAGTACGACCCGTACGCCAAGCTGTTCGAGGAGCGCATCATCTTCCTCGGCTCGCAGGTCGACGACGTCTCGGCGAACGACATCATGGCGCAGCTGCTGTGCCTGGAGTCGATGGACCCGGACCGCGAGATCCAGATGTACATCAACTCGCCCGGCGGCTCGTTCACGGCCCTGACGGCCATCTACGACACGATGCAGTACGTGAAGCCGGACATCACCACGGTCTGCATGGGCCAGGCGGCCTCCGCCGCGGCCGTGCTGCTCGCCGCCGGCACCCCCGGCAAGCGGATGGCGCTGCCGAACGCCCGCATCCTGATCCACCAGCCGTACACCGAGACCGGCCGCGGCCAGGTGTCCGACCTGGAGATCCAGGCCAAGGAGATCTTCCGGATGCGCGAGCAGCTGGAGGAGATGCTCTCCAAGCACTCCAACAAGTCGATCGAGCAGGTGCGCGACGACATCGAGCGCGACAAGATCCTGACCGCCGAGGAGGCCGTCGAGTACGGCCTGGTCGACCAGATCATCTCCACCCGCAAGACCTCGCTGACCTCCTGAGGCCGGCACCGCAGGGGCGGGGCGCGCACCCGGTTGCGCGTCCCGCCCCGGCCCGTCGGCGGGCACTGTCACGGCATCTGTTCGGTATCAATTCGCCCAGGGCGTAGGGCAGACCTGGCGAAGAGGACGGAATCACGGGCCCGGCAGAGTACCGTCGGATAGCGAGACCGAGCGCCGTCGGCGCGGACGGTCCACAGCACCAGGCCCCGGAACCCCTGCGGGGCCCCTGGCGAAGGGGAAGCACCTCGTGGCACGCATCGGAGACGGTGGCGACCTGCTCAAGTGCTCGTTCTGCGGCAAGTCGCAGAAGCAGGTGAAGAAGCTGATCGCCGGCCCAGGCGTGTACATCTGCGACGAGTGCATCGACCTGTGCAACGAGATCATCGAGGAGGAACTCGCCGAGACCTCCGAGGTCCGCTTCGAGGAGCTTCCGAAGCCGCGCGAGATCTACGAGTTCCTGGACCAGTACGTGGTCGGCCAGGACCTCGCCAAGAAGGCGCTGTCGGTCGCCGTCTACAACCACTACAAGCGTGTGCAGGCCGGCGAGGCGGGCCGTAGCGGCGGCAACGGCCGCGACGACGCGATCGAGCTGGCCAAGTCCAACATCCTGCTGCTGGGCCCCACCGGCTCCGGCAAGACGCTGCTGGCGCAGACCCTGGCCCGGATGCTCAACGTGCCGTTCGCGATCGCGGACGCCACCGCGCTGACCGAGGCCGGGTACGTCGGCGAGGACGTCGAGAACATCCTGCTCAAGCTGATCCAGGCGGCCGACTACGACGTCAAGAAGGCCGAGACCGGGATCATCTACATCGACGAGATCGACAAGGTCGCCCGCAAGAGCGAGAACCCGTCGATCACCCGGGACGTCTCCGGCGAGGGCGTGCAGCAGGCGCTGCTGAAGATCCTGGAGGGCACCACCGCCTCGGTGCCGCCGCAGGGCGGGCGCAAGCACCCGCACCAGGAGTTCATCCAGATCGACACCACCAACGTGCTGTTCATCGTCGGCGGCGCGTTCGCCGGCCTGGAGCGGATCATCGAGGGCCGCGCGGGTGCCAAGGGCATCGGCTTCGGCGCCAACATCCGCTCCAAGCGCGAGTCGGACGCCAGCGACCACTTCCGCCAGGTGATGCCCGAGGACCTGGTGAAGTTCGGCATGATCCCCGAGTTCATCGGCCGCCTCCCGGTGATCACCAGCGTGCACAACCTGGACCGCGAGGCGCTCCTGCAGATCCTCACCGAGCCGAAGAACGCGCTGGTCAAGCAGTACCGCAAGCTCTTTGAACTCGACGGCGTGGAGCTGGAGTTCTCCCGGGACGCGCTGGAGGCGATCGCCGACCAGGCGATCCTGCGCGGCACCGGCGCGCGCGGTCTGCGGGCCATCATGGAGGAGGTGCTGATGTCCGTGATGTACGAGGTCCCCTCGCGCCAGGACGTCGCCCGCGTGGTGGTCACCGGGGACGTGGTCTCCAAGCACGCCATCCCCACCCTCGTCCCGCGCGACATGATCAAGCGCGAGCGCCGCGAGAAGAGCGCCTGAGCCGAGAGCACCGAACGAAGGGCCCCGCACCGGATCCGGTGCGGGGCCCTTCGCGTGGCGCGCGCGTGCTACTTGGCGACCTTCATGGCGTCGCGGATCGCCCGGGTCTTCTCCGCGGCCTGGTCCGGGGTGATGCCCTGGTTGCCGCCGTCACCGGTGCTGCCCAGGCTGAGCCTGGTGAAGGTGACCCGGCCGTAGGTGGACTTGTCCGCCCACACGCAGACCGTCGGCCCGGGCTTGCCCGCGATGACGCTGGCGACGCCGCAGCTGAGCTTCCCCGAGGACGCGTGGGCGTCCTTCGCGGGGTAGTCGGTCATCGGCGTGGTCCAGGTCAGCCCGCCGGTCTCCTTCTTCGAGTCGGCGATGATCTGGTCCGGGTCGTTGATCTCCCCGTAGATGCCGATGATCGAGAGCGAGTCCAGGTTCTTGACGTCGGTGCCCTTGCCGTAGCTGGCCCCCAGCCCGTGCAGGTCCTTGCCGAACTTCGCGACCTCGGGCTTGCTCATGTCGGCGGCCTCGTCCTTCGCCGACTTCTGGACGTAGCCGTCCAGCAGCGTCTGCGGGGCGCTGAGCTTGTACTGGCCGCCCTTGTCGCCGTCTGCGCCCAGGAACTTCCACGCGGCGAAGCCGCCGCCGCCCAGCACCAGCGCGCCGACCACCAGGCCGATCACCAGCCCGCCCCTGCCCTTCCGCGGGGGCGGCGGGTAACCCGGCTGGCCGTACGGCGCCTGCGGCGGGTAGCCGTACGGAGGCTGCTGCTGCGGGGCACCGTAGGGCTGCTGGGGCGGGTAACCGTACGGGGGCTGCTGCTGCGGTGCGCCGTAGGGCGGCTGCGGCTGGGGCGGTCCGTACGGGGGCTGGCCCCCGTAGGGCTGCGGTTGTCCTTGCGGGTACTGCTGTCCCTGGCCGTACATGTGTCCTCGTGCTCCCCCGCCGCACCCGCGGCCTGTCGTGGCCCGGGTGGTTCCGTCGGTTCCGTTGGTTACGCGTGTGTCCGGTCACCCGGACGAGTGCCCGGGCACGCTACCGCACGGCGCTCCGGGTGGGGCCCTTCGGGCGGGGCGCGTCCGGGGTCCGAAAGCGGTTCGTAACCAGCGCCCCCGGTTACGTAAACTGTGCGTCGTGACCGACACGACGAACCAGCGCCCCGTGAGCACCACCGGGGACGATGCGGCAACCCTCCCGACGACCTACACCCCCGCGGACGTAGAGGGCGAGCTGTACGAGCGCTGGGTAGAGCGTGGCTACTTCACCGCGGACGCCAAGAGCGACAAGCCCCCGTTCACCATCGTCATCCCCCCGCCGAACGTCACCGGCAGCCTGCACCTGGGCCACGCCTTCGAGCACACGCTGATCGACGCGCTCGTCCGCCGCAAGCGGATGCAGGGCTACGAGGCGCTGTGGCAGCCCGGCATGGACCACGCCGGCATCGCCACCCAGAACGTGGTCGAGCGCGAGCTCGCCAAGGAGGGCAAGTCCCGCCACGACCTGGGCCGCGAGGCCTTCGTCGAGCGCGTCTGGAAGTGGAAGGCGGAGTCCGGCGGCCAGATCTCCGGCCAGATGCGGCGCCTGGGCGACGGAGTGGACTGGTCCCGCGAGCGCTTCACCATGGACGAGGGCCTGTCCCAGGCCGTCCAGACCATCTTCAAGAAGCTCTTCGACGAGGAGCTGATCTACCGCGCCGAGCGCATCATCAACTGGTGCCCGCGCTGCCTGACCGCCATCTCGGACATCGAGGTGGAGTACCAGGACGACGACGGCGAGCTGGTCTCGATCCGCTACGGCGAGGGCGAGAACTCGATCGTCGTGGCCACCACCCGCGCCGAGACGATGCTGGGTGACACCGCGGTCGCCGTCCACCCGGAGGACGAGCGCTACAAGCACATGGTCGGCACCGAGATCGAGCTGCCGCTGACCGGCCGCCGGATCCCGATCGTCGCGGACGAGCACGTCGACCCGGAGTTCGGCACCGGCGCCGTCAAGGTGACGCCGGCGCACGACCCGAACGACTTCGAGATCGGCCAGCGCCACGACCTGCCGAACATCTCGGTCATGGACGAGCACGCCGTCATCACCGCGCACGGCCCCTTCCTCGGCCTGGACCGCCTGGAGGCCCGCTCGGCGATCGTCGCCGCGCTGCGCGCCGAGGGCCGGATCGTCGCCGAGAAGCGCCCGTACGTCCACTCGGTGGGCCACTGCTCGCGCTGCAAGACCACCATCGAGCCGCGGCTGTCCATGCAGTGGTGGGTCAAGGTCGCCCCGCTCGCCAAGGCCGCCGGTGACGCGGTCCGCGACGGCAAGGTCAAGATCCACCCGCAGGAGATGGAGAAGCGGTACTTCGACTGGGTCGACAACCTGCACGACTGGTGCATCTCGCGCCAGCTGTGGTGGGGCCACCGCATCCCGGTCTGGTACGGCCCGAACGGCGAGATCGTCTGCGTCGGCCCGGACGAGCAGCCGCCCACCGGCGAGGGCTGGCACCAGGACACCGACGTCCTGGACACCTGGTTCTCCTCCGGCCTGTGGCCGTTCTCCACGCTCGGCTGGCCGGAGCAGACCGACAGCCTCGCGAAGTTCTACCCGAACTCCGTCCTGGTCACCGGCTACGACATCCTGTTCTTCTGGGTCGCCCGGATGATGATGTTCGGCCTCTACGCGATGGACGGCACCCCGCCGTTCCACACCATCGCGCTGCACGGCATGGTCCGTGACCAGAACGGCAAGAAGATGTCGAAGTCCTTCGGCAACGTGGTCAACCCGCTGGACTGGATGGACAAGTACGGCTCCGACGCGCTGCGCTTCACGCTGGCGCGCGGTGCCAACCCGGGCGTCGACGTGCCGATCGGTGAGGACTGGGTCCAGGCGGCCCGCAACTTCGCCAACAAGATCTGGAACGCCACCCGCTTCGCGCTGATGAACGGCGCCACCGTCGAGGGCCCGCTGCCCGCGCCGGAGGAGCTGACCGCGAGCGACCGCTGGATCCTGTCGCGCCTGGGCAGCACCGTCGCCGAGGTGGACGGGCTGTACGAGGACTACCAGTTCTCCAAGCTCTCCGAGGCGCTGTACCACTTCGCCTGGGACGAGGTCTTCGACTGGTACGTCGAGCTCTCCAAGACCACCCTGGCCAAGGGCGGCCCGCAGGCCGACGCCGCGCGCCGGGTGCTCGGCGAGGTCCTCGACGTCACCCTGCGGCTGCTGCACCCGATCGTGCCGTTCGTCACCGAGACGCTCTGGACCACGCTGACCGGCGCCGAGTCGGTGGTCATCGCCGACTGGCCGCAGGACAGCGGCTACCGCGACGCCGAGGCCGAGGCGGAGATCGCCACCCTCCAGCAGGTGGTCACCGAGGTTCGCCGGTTCCGTACGGACCAGGGCCTCAAGCCGGGCCAGCGCGTCCCGGCCGCCCTGGAGCTGGACGGCACCGCGCTGGCCGCCCACGAGGACGCCATCCGCTCGCTGCTGCGGCTGACCGTCCCCGAGGAGGGCTTCGCGGCCACCGCCTCGCTGCCGGTCGCCGGTGCCACCGTCTCGCTGGACCTCTCCGGCACCATCGACGTCGCGGCGGAGCGCAAGCGCCTCGCCAAGGACCTCGCGGCCGCCGAGAAGGAGAAGGCCCAGACGACCGCCAAGCTCGGCAACGAGGCCTTCCTGGCCAAGGCGCCGGACGACGTGGTCGCCAAGATCCGGGGCCGCCAGGAGGCCGCCGAGGCCGACATCGCCCGGATCACCGCCCAGCTGGCGGCGCTGCCGCAGGGCTGATCTGCTCGAGCCCCACCAGGGGCCGCACTCCGCGACGCGCGGGGTGCGGCCCCTCGGCGTTTTCCGGCGCGTCTTCCGAGTCACCTTCCGGTGCGTCTCCCGGGGTCTGTTTTCGCTACGCCTAATAGCCCAGCGACATTGCTCCCTTCCGGCGAATATTCATCCCGGACCGGGTGAGGTCCTATTCCGAGCGAATTGATTCCGGTCTTGCCCGCGCGCGTTCGCGGAAGTTTGCAGGTCCGATGTGTACGGTGTGCACGGAGTTTCCGAAGGTGTTTCCGCTGAGCGTTCCTGCTGAGCGGCGGACAGGAGGGCATGGCGTGGTGGTGACCGAGGAGTTGGCCCAGGAACTGCCTGCCGAGGCGGTCGAGGAGGCCAAGGCCAGGGCGGCGACGCTGTTGCTCGCCTTCCGGCACGGGAACCAGCTCGCGTTCGACCAGGAGCTGGACCTGCTGTTCGAGGAGAACGTCGAGCGGGAGGTGGCCACCCTGCTGACCTGGATCGCCGCCGAGGCCGTCCGCAAGGCGTACGCCCCGGAGGTCGGCGACCGGGTGCTGCGGGCGATGGCCCGGCGGGCGCCGGAGGACACCGGCGCGGTCCAGGTGGACGAGGAGACCGCGAACGCCGCCCAGCTGATCGAGGCGGTCGCGGCCGGCGAGGTGGCCGAGGTCCGCGGCCTGGTCGCGGCGACCCCGGACACCACCTATCTGCTCGGCGGTCTGCTGCAGGGCGTGGCGATGATGCTGCCGCTGCTGCCCGAAGGCGAACTGGACGAGATCACGGCGGAGTTGCGCCGTCGGCACGGCGGCACCGCGCACGTCCCGGAGGCCCGGGCCGGGGCCTGACACCCGGGCCCGGGGCTCCGGCCCCGGGGGTCGTTGGAGTCCTTACGGCATGGCGTGCAGGTGGCCGCCGATGGTGTTGGCGACCGGGTTGCCCGCCTTGGCGTCCCAGTTGGTCGACCAGGTCATCGCCCCGCCGATGCCGGGCCAGGTGGTGTCCGGCTTGTAGCTGCCGCAGTTGGTGCCGGCGGCCAGGCAGTCCAGCGCGTTGTCGACGACGCCCGGGTCGACGTAGCCGCCGCCCGCCGCGCTGGTGGAGGCCGGCACCCCGAGGCCCACCTGGTCGGGCCGCAGCCCGCCCTTGAGCTGGATGCAGGCCAGGCCGGTGAGGAAGTTCTCGGTGCCCTGCGAGTAGACGTTGCCGTCGCAGCCGTTCATCGCACCGGAGTTGTAGTACTGCATGTTGACGATGGTGAGGATGTCCTTCACGTTCAGCGCCAGCTTGAAGTACTCCATCCCGGTCGACTGCATGTCGATGGTCTGCGGCGCCATGGTGAGGATGAACCCGCTTCCCGCCTTCGCCGCCAGGGAATGCAGCGCCTGCGCCATGTAGGTGGAGTTGACGCCGTTCTCCAGATCGATGTCGATCCCGTCGAAGCCGTAGTTCTGCATCAGCGTCCAGGCGCTGTTGGCGAAGTTGGCGGCGGAGGTGGAATCGCTCACCGAGACCGTGCCGTTCTGGCCGCCGACGGAGAGCACCACGCGCTTTCCGGCCGCCCGCTTGGCCGCGATGTCGGCCTTGAACTGGGCGTCGGTGTAGCCGCCGAGGTGGGAGGAGAGCGTCGGGTCGAGGGTGAAGCTCAGGCCGCCGGGCGTGCTGGTGGCGTCGGCGAAGGAGACCGAGATGACGTCGTAGGCGGCCGGGACGTCGCTGATCCGCTGCACGGTGGCGCCGTTGTCGAAGTTCTGCCAGTAGCCGGTGAGGATGTGCTTGGGCAGG
>NZ_JAFLNG010000269.1 GCF_017427025.1 Streptomyces sp. FH025 | reverse complement strand
CGCGCAGCCCGGTGAACATCTCCGGCACCGGAGCGACGTGCGCGAACAGCTCGCGGACCGTCCACCCGGGCAGCCGGGTGGGCCGCTTCCAGTCCTCGGCGCCCAGCGCCGCGCCGCGCTCGGCCCAGGAGGTCCAGGCCTGCGCCAACAGGGCGCGCACGGGATCGTTCTGACTGCTCATCGGCTCTCCTCAGCAACAGCGGCCACCGGAGCACCCCACGCTACCTGCCGCCCCCGACGGGCCGGCGGGCGGGCCTCAGATCCGCGCGCCGAGCATCCGCAGAACCAACTCGCCGTAGCGGCGCCCGAGTTCCTCCGGCGTCTCGGAGGAGCGATCGGTGTACCAGCGGGAGACGTCGATGCCCAGCGAGGTGACCGCGCGGGCCGCCGTGCGCACCTCGGCGACCTGGAAGTCGCCCGCTGCCGCGCCCTCCTCGATCAGTGCGCTGACCTCGCGCTCGATGTCCAGGCGCAGCGCCGCGACCGCCGCGTAGGCGTCCTCGGGCAGTGCGTGCAGTTCGTAGTTGACCACCCGGCCGACCGTCCGGGCGCGGGCGTGCCAGGCGGTGAACTGCTCGACCAGGCGCCGCATCCGCTCCGCCGGGCCGCCGTCCCCGGCCGCCGCGGCCCGCACCAGGGTCAGCGTGGCGAGGTGCCCGGCCTGGCTGATCTCGGCGAGCAGCGCGGCCTTGGACTGGTAGTGGATGTACAGCGCGGCGGGGCTCATCCCGGCCGCGGTGGCGATGTCCCGGGTGGTGGTCGCGTGGAAGCCGCGCTCCGCGAACGACTCGACGGCCGCCTGGAGCAGCCGGTACGCCGCTTCGGGGCGGGCGTCGGCGCCGGGCAGGGTCGGCCAGAGGTCGGCGATGGGCGTGCTGGTCATGGCGCCATCCTCCCAGAGAACTCGTACAGGCTTTCCCGTCCACCGCTCGGCCGGAGCGGGGCGGCGGGCGGACTGTTGACAGGCTCCCGCACCGACAGCATGCTGAGCAAGCGCTTAGTCAGGCGTCGTTCCCAGGGTTTCGTTCCCAGGATTCTCGCGCGAAAGGCAGGAGCCTCCGTGGTGCACTCCTTCAAGGGCCGGGTGGCCGTCGTGACCGGATCGAGCCGCGGCATCGGCCTCGGCATCGCGCGCGAACTGGTCGACCGCGGGGCCAAGGTCTGCCTCACCGCCCGCAACGCCGAGCCGCTCGCCGAGGCCGTCCGCGACCTCGGCGGCCCGGACAACGCGATCGCCGTCCCGGGCAAGGCGGACGACCCGGCCCACCAGGAGGAGGCGATCACCCGCACCCTGGAGGCCTTCGGGCGGCTCGACCACCTGGTGAACAACACCGGCATCAACCCGGTCTACGGGCCGCTGCTGACCACCGAGGAGGACGTCGCCGCCAAGATCATGGCCGTGAACGTGCTCGCCCCGCTGGCCTGGATCCGCCGGGCGCACGCCGCGTGGATGGGCGAGCACGGCGGCTCGGTCGTCAACGTCGCCTCGATCGCCGGCGTCCGCGCCTCGCTCGGGATCGGCATGTACGGCATCAGCAAGGCCGCGCTGATCCGGCTCACCACCGAACTCGGCGCCGAGCTCGGCCCGCAGGGCATCAGGGTCAACGCCGTCGCCCCCGCCGTCGTGAAGACGAAGTTCGCCGAGGCGCTGTACGAGGGCCGCGAGGAGAAGGTCGCCGCCGCGTACCCGCTGGGCCGACTCGGCGTCCCCGAGGACGTCGCGGGCGCGGTCGCCTTCCTGCTCTCCCCCGACGCCGGCTGGATCACCGGCCAGACCCTGGTGCTGGACGGCGGGGTCACCCTCGGCGGTGGCATGTGACGGGCGACTTCGACGGCCAGGGCGTGGTGGTGACCGGCGCCGGCCGGGGCATCGGCGCCGCCCTGGCCCGGGCCTTCGCCGCCGCCGGTGCCCGGGTGGTGGTCAACGACCTGGACGCCGAGGCCGCCCACACCGTCGCCGAGGAGTGCGGCGGCACCGCCCTGCCCGGGGACGCCGCCTCCGCCGAAGGCCTGTCCGCCCTGGTCGCGGCGGCCCGTACGGAGCTCGGCGAGATCGACGTGTGGTGCGCCAACGCGGGCGTCGCCCCGGTCGGCGGCGCCGACGCGCCCGCCACCGCCTGGGCGAGCGCCTGGGAGGTCAACGTCATGGCCCACGTCCGGGCCGCCGAACTGCTGCTCCCCCGCTGGCTGGAGCGCGGAAGCGGCCGCTTCCTGGCCACCGTCTCCGCCGCCGGGCTGCTCACCATGTTGGGCTCGGCCCCGTACGCCGTCAGCAAGCACGGCGCGCTCGCCTTCGCCGAGTGGCTCTCCGCCACCTACCGGCACCGGGGCGTCAAGGTGCACGCGCTGTGCCCGCAGGGGGTGCGCACCGACATGCTGGCCTCCACCGGCGCGGTCGGCGAGGCGCTGCTCGCGCCGACCGCCCTCGATCCGGCGGACGTCGCCGGGGCGACGCTGGACGGGCTGCGCGCCGAGCGCTTCCTGATCCTGCCCCACCCCGAGGTCGCCGAGTACTACCGCGTCCGGGCCACCGACCCGGACCGCTGGATCGCCGGGATGAACCGGCTCCAGCAGGGACTGGAGAGGAGCGCCGCGCTGTGAGGGCCTGGCAGGTGGGAGAGCTCGGCGAGCCGGCCGAGGTGATGCGGCTGGCCGAGGACGTGCCGCGGCCGGTGCCCGGCCCGGGGCAGCTGCTGGTGCGGGTCCGGGCGGCGGCGGTGAACTTCCCGGACGCGCTGATGGTGCGCGGCCAGTACCAGGTCCGCCCGCCGCTGCCGTTCACGCCCGGCGTGGAGCTGTGCGGCGAGGTCGCGGACGGCGCCCGGCGGGGCGAGCGGCTGATCGGCAACCCGGTGCTGCCGCACGGCGCCTTCGCCGAGTACGCGCTGCTGGACGCCGCGGCGGCGTTCCCGGCGCCCGAGGCGCTGGACGACGCCGGGGCGGCGGCGCTGCACATCGGCTACCAGACCGCCTGGTTCGCCCTGCACCGCCGGGCCCGGCTGCGCGCCGACGAGACCCTGCTGGTGCACGCGGCGGCCGGCGGGGTGGGCAGCGCGGCGGTCCAGCTCGGCCGGGCCGCCGGCGCCCGGGTGATCGCCGTGGTCGGCGGCCGGGCGAAGGCGGAGGCGGCGCGGGCGCTCGGCGCCGACCTGGTGGTGGACCGCACCGCCGAGGACTTCGTCGCCGCCGTCAAGGAGGCCACCGGCGGTCGCGGCGCGGACGTGGTCTTCGACCCGGTCGGCGGCGCCGCCTACACCGGCTCCACCAAGTGCGTGGCCTTCGAGGGCCGGATCGTGGTGGTCGGCTTCGCCGCCGGGCAGATCCCGGCCCCGGCGCTCAACCACGCACTGGTGAAGAACTACTCGATCCTCGGCCTGCACTGGGGCCTCTACAACACCCACGACCCGCGCGCCGTCCGTGCCGCGCACGACGAGCTGACCGAGCTCGCCGAGCAGGGCGCGGTCCGGCCGCTGGTCAGCGCCCGGGTGCCGCTGGCCGACGCCTCGCACGCCGTCCAGCGGGTGGCCGACGGGCTGAGCACGGGGCGGATCGCCGTCATCGGCGGCTAGGGAACGTAGATGCTCTGTGCGTCGGTGCTGAGGGTGTCGTCGCCGGCCTCGATGACCTCGAGCGACGGCTCGCTGCAGTCCGCGGTGTCGTGGATCTCCACGTCCTCGTCGGTGAGGTTGTCGATGACGCTGCGCGGCCAGTCCAGGAGGAAGCAGCCGGAGGGGTTCGTGTAGGTCTTGTCGTTGACGGACAGGTCTCCGTTGGCCGCGGTGGCCGGACCAGCGGTCAGGACCAGGGCGGCGGCGGTCATCAGCGGGACGCCGAGAGCGGCGCGGCGGGTGGTTTTCATGCCATCTGAATAACCGTCCGGAGTGGACGCCGCGCCGGGAGCGGCCGGGGTTCACCCCTGGGAGGCGGCCGGCTTGGGCCGAATGCCGTCCCCGGCGCTCAGGGCGCGTACTCCATCTCGGGGAAGCGCGCCGAGGCCCCGTCCAGCAGATGGTCGTCGTGGCCGCGCAGCCAGCGGTCGAAGAAGGACGCGACGTAGGTGCGGGTGATCAGCTCGGCGCGCTCGGGGCGGATGTCGCCGACGTCCCGGCGCAGCCGGTCGGGGGTGAGCGCGCCCTGTCGGGCGAGCTGCGGGAGCAGGGTCTGTCCGTCGGTGTAGGAGCCGTGCCGGGAGCCGTCGAGGGTGAAGTCGGCGTGCCAGCCGGTGCTGTGCTGCCACAGGGCGTCCCAGCCGGGCTGCCGGTGGCGGTCGCCGGAGTCGTCGCTGCGGGTGCCCATCAGCAGGAAGGGCCGGTCCAGGCCGTCCTCGGCGACGCTGGGCAGGAACACGCCCGTCTCCCCGTCCGGGCCGGGGTAGTGCATCTGCCCGTCGAGGTTGATCCCGGCGGCGATCCGCGGGTCGTCGTGCATGGTCTGCAGGGCGGTGAAGCCTCCCGCCGACTGGCCGACCATGCCGATCCGGTCGAGGTCCAGCGAGCCGGCCAGGCCCGTCGGCAGCCCGGGCCGGCCGCGCAGGGCGGCCAGCTGGTCCAGGACGAAGCGGGTGTCGTCGACCCGGGTGTTCAGGGCCTTGCGCAGCAGCGCGCCTTTGTCCAGGCCCGGCTGCCCGATCATGCCGGGGAAGACCGAGGTGGCGAGGTCGCCGCCGGGGAAGGCCACTTCGGAGGCCTCGTAGGTGTGGTCGATCGTCACCAGGACGTAGCCGCGCGAGGCGAGGTCCTCGACGAGGGCCGTCCCCCAGGTACGGGGGTCGCCGAGGCCGGGCGAGTACAGCACCACCGGGCGCGGGCCGCCGGGCAGGGCCGGGGCATCCTGGCGGGCGTGGGTGCGGATGTCCGACCAGTCCGTACTGCCGGTCGTGACACCGTAGTTGAACTGCCCGACGCCGTCCGCACCGCCGAAGTGCTCCCCGGCGGTCGGTTCCATGTAGCGGGCGCGGTCCTCACCGACGGCCGGGCGGGCGGTCGGGTACCAGAAGCTGATCATCAGCTCGCGCCGCTGCCCGGGCTGCCACGGGTCCTCGCGGCCGACGTCGGTCAGGTGCAGCGCGGTGGTCCCGATCGGGTACGGCCCGCTCGGCCGGGGCAGCCAGGCCGTGGCCTGCCGCTCGCCGCTCCCCGTCGTCGGCGCCGCCATCACCCCGGGCGCTCCCGCCAGCCCGAGCACTGCCGACGCCATTGCCAGCAACACCGCCGCCACGGCTCGTCCCCGCCTTCCCATGCCGCCTCCTCCTGGTGATCGGTTACGCAGGAGACGGTACGGGCGGAGACGGGCCGGGGCCGTCATACCTGGGAGCCAACTCATCAATGGGTACCCAGGTATGACGTCACCTTGAGTGCGAGCCGAGTCAGTTGTCGTTGTTGACGTTCTCCAGGACGGCGTGGTAGCCGGTGGAGCAGTAGAGGGTGTCGGAGCCGTTGCCCGTGTGCCAGGATCCGTAGATGGTCTGCCGGATGCCCTTGACGGTGTCGCTCTCACAGGTCAGCACGAGTTGCCAGTGGTTCTTGGTGGCGGTGGTCTGGCAGCTGACGGAGCCCCAGTTGGTGCCCTGGGTGGTGGAGCAGTAGGAGGTTGCCGAGGCGGCGGGGGAGGTCATCACTCCGGCGCCCACGAGGAGGGCGGCTCCGGTACCGATGGCTGCGAGGCGACGACGCATGACGGGCTCCTGTCGAGGGTCCGAAGAGGGTGAGCAGTCAGCATGTCGAAGACGTGAACGCCTGTACATGCGCCTGTCACATCTGGCCGAAAGCAACCGTTCCGGTTCCGCGGGAACGGCACTTGGCCTCAGCGGTACCTCTTCAGCTCCCGCCGGGCCAGCGAGCGCTTGTGCACCTCGTCCGGGCCGTCCGCCAGCCGCAGGGTGCGGTTGCCGGCCCAGAGTTGGGCGAGCGGGGTGTCCTGACCGACGCCCGCCGCACCGTGGGCCTGGACGGCCTTGTCGAGGATCCACTCGACGGTGCTCGGGGTGGCGATCTTGATGGCCTGGATCTCGGTGTGCGCGCCCCGGTTGCCGACGGTGTCCATCAACCAGGCGGTCTTGAGCACCAGCAGCCTCAACTGCTCGATGCGGACCCGGGATTCGGCGATCCAGTCCTGGATGACGCCCTGCTCGGCGAGCGGCCGGCCGAAGGCGACCCGCTCGTTCGCCCGGCGGCACATCAGCTCCAGCGCCCGCTCGGCGATGCCGATCGCCCGCATGCAGTGGTGGATCCTGCCCGGCCCGAGCCGGGCCTGGGCGATGGCGAAGCCCGTGCCCTCCTCGCCGATCAGGTTCTCCACCGGGACGCGCACGTCCTCGAACAGCACCTCGGCGTGGCCGCCGTGGTCGGCGTCGTCGTAGCCGAAGACCTTCATGCCGCGCTTGACGGTGACGCCCGGGGTGTCGCGCGGGACGAGGACCATGCTCTGCTGGCGGTGCGGCTCGGCGTCGGGGTCGGTCTTGCCCATCACGATGAGGATCCGGCAGTCCGGGTTCATCGCGCCGGTGATGTACCACTTGCGGCCGTTGATCACGTACTCGTCGCCGTCCCGCTCGATCCGGGTGGCGATGTTGGTGGCGTCCGAGGAGGCGACCTCGGGCTCGGTCATCGCGAAGGCGGAGCGGATCTCGGCGTCCAGCAGGGGGCGCAGCCAGCGCTCCTTCTGCTCGGCACTGCCGAACTGGGCGAGCAGCTCCATGTTGCCGGTGTCGGGAGCCGCGCAGTTGAGCGCGGGCGGGGCCAACTGGATGCTGCGGCCGGTGATTTCGGCGAGCGGGGCGTACTGGAGATTGGTGAGGCCCGCGCCGTGCTCGCCGGGAATGCTGTGCTTGTCCACAAAGAATAGATTCCAGAGCCCCTGCTTGCGCGCCTGCGCCTGGAGTTCGGCGACGACCGGCGGGATCGCCCAGGCCTCGCGGGCCGGGTCGGCGAGCTGGGCGGCGAGGACGGGCTCGGCCGGGTGGACGTGCTCGTCCATGAAGGCGAGCAGCCGCTCGCGGAGTTCGTTCGTGCGGGCGTCGTAGGCGAAGTCCATCGGTCAGCTCTCCTTGAGGGTGCCCAGGCCGTGCCGGGCGAGGATCGGGGCCATCTCGCCCGCGCGCTCGAAACCCGCGCCGAGGGTGCGGCCCTGCTGGAAGCGGAAGAAGATGCCCTCCGCGACGGCGGCGAGTTTGAAGGACGCGAAGGCCACGTACCAGTCCAGGTCTTCCGCTTGCCGACCGGTCAACTCGGCGTAGTAGGACACGAGTTCATCGGGCTTCGGGAAACCGGGGGCGGTCATGGCGGAGGGGATGATCCCGCCGCCGACGCCCGCCAGCTCGGTGTACATCACCAGCAGGCCGATGTCGGTGAGCGGGTCGCCGAGGGTGGACATCTCCCAGTCCAGCACGGCGGTGATCGCGTCGCCCTCGACCAGCACGTTGTCCAACCGGTAGTCCCCGTGCACGAGGGCGGGCGCCGGGGAGACGGGCAGCCGCTCGGCGAGCCGGGCGTGCAGCCGGTCCAGCTCGGGCAGGTCCCGACTGCGGGAGGCCTCCAACTGCTTCGACCAGCGGCGC
Source organism: Streptomyces sp. FH025 (assembly GCF_017427025.1). Taxonomy (GTDB): domain Bacteria; phylum Actinomycetota; class Actinomycetes; order Streptomycetales; family Streptomycetaceae; genus Kitasatospora. The sequence continues at coordinate 2,101 of NZ_JAFLNG010000269.1, read as the reverse complement.
AGTTGTCGCTCCAGGTACCCATCCGGGCGGCCGAAGTCCTCCAGCCCCACGCTCGCCGGGTCGATCCGGTGCAGCTCGGCCAGGGTCTCCACCAGCTTCCGCCCGAGCGCGTGCACCCGCTGCTCACCGAGTTCGGCCAGCGAGGCGGCGTCCCGGTGCGCGACGCCGGACACGTACTCCATCAGGTACCAGGGCGCCCCGAGCACGTCCTCGCCCTGGTCGAGCAGCAGGGTGCGCGGGACCGGAACCCCGGTGTCACGCAACGCGGTCATGACGCGGTACTCGCGCCCCATGTCGTGCGCGGTGGCCAGGACGTGCCCGAGCGGCGGCCGCCGCAGCACCCACCGGGAGGTGCCGTCACCGAGCACGTACGTCAGGTTCGAGCGGCCCCCCTCGATCAGCTCGGCCCGCAAGGGCCCCCGGACAACGCCCGGCAGCTCACGGTCCAGGTGCTCACGGAGACGGATCAGGTCAAGGCCGGGCGGGTCGACAGGGGTCTCGGCCATCAGGCGGCTCCTCTACGTGGGACCTCATTGACTAAGCGCTTGCTTAGCATTCAACCGCACGGGGCCCCCTGTCAATGCCGCGACCCCCTGAGCCGCACGGCTCAGGGGGTCGCTCGCAGGGGGCGCGGGACGGTTCGGGGCCCCGACCTACTCGGCCCCGGTGTCCGCGGTGGGCGGCACGGTCATGATGGGACGGTACTGAGCGAGGGCGGTCTCCTCCCCCACCGGAATCCCCTCGGCCTCGACCCACGCGTGCGCGGCGAAGGGCTGGGTCCGCACTCCGGTGCACCACGTGGGCCAGCTGCCCCGCATGCGGCACAACAGTGCGGTGGCCAAGGAGCGTTGCAGACAGCCTTCGCCGGCACAGGCCACGCTCAGGGACATGACCTCGGTGCGGGCCAGGTGGGCCTCGCCGTACGTGGCCGGGCGCGCCCCTCGTCGCGCCAGGCGCAGCACGGCGCGTACGCGCCGCGGGGAGAGGCGGGCGAGCACCCAGGCGGTCGCGATGGCCGTCCGGACGGGAGGCCGACGCCACCGCGCAGGACGGTCGGGGGCGGGGAGGGCGGTGTGGACGCTCAAGGGAGGGCACCAGGCTCCGGGAAGAGGGATCGCGGTCAGGTAAGGGAGCCCAGACGGAGCCGGGCCAGGTCGGCGAGGAACGCGGCGACGTCGGTCGCCACCTGGTCAGGCGGGGCTTGGGTGTCGGCGGTCAGCCGCCGGGTCGCCTCCTCCGGGCTCGCCCCGTCCAGGAGGGCCGTCAGGGTGGCGGCGCCCGTGGCGTTGAGCTCGAAGTAGCCCCCGGTGCGCTCGTCCAGGAGGACCATCCCGCTGTCGGTGACGACGGTCGAGACGTGTCGGTGCAGTCGAAAGGCCATGTCAGGCACTCCTGGTGGGGGGTCCGGACCGGACGGGAGCGGGGGCGGTGAGCCGCCCGTGGCGGAGCCAGTGCTCCACCGCGAGCGCGTCCTCCAGAGCGGCGGAGGTTCGGGGTAGCGGGACGTGCAGAGCCGCGCGCAGTGCCGGTACGTCAAGGAGCCCGGTCTCGGCCAGCAGGGAGTGGTCCACGAGCCGGCCGAGGGCGGCGCGCTGTTCCCGCAGCCCCGCGTAGAAGTCGGAATCGGTGCTGCCCTTGGTCCGGCGGCCGAGCAGTTCGGCGGGCACCACTCCGTGGGCGGCCTCGGCGAGCAGCGGCTTGTAGGCGAAGGGCGTGCCTCGCTCGTGGGTGCGGACCGCGAGGCAGGCCTCCACCACCCGGTCGTCGAGGAACGGGAAAGCCAACCACGGCTGGTCGAACTCCTGGCGCAGCTGCCGGTAGAGCCCGGAGGCGGCCCGCAGCCGGTGCAGGGTCTGGTGCTGGCCCCGCTCGGCGGCCAGCGGCCGGGCGGTGGCCGCGTGCTCCTCCAGGAGGTCGGCGACCAGTGAAGCCGCCCGGTGTGTCGCCCACGGCGCCATCCGCACCGGCGGCCCCCAGCCGAGCGGGATGGCGTCGGGATCCTGTGCCGGAGCGGCCTCGCGCAGGCGGTCGGCCTGGTCGCGAAGCCATCGCGGGTAGGTGCGGCGGTCGAGGAGTCCTCGCAGCACGGGGCCCACGGGCC
>NZ_JAFLNG010000268.1 GCF_017427025.1 Streptomyces sp. FH025 | reverse complement strand
CTTCACCAAGGACGTCCCCTCGGCGATCGAGGCGAGCTTCCGGGTCTCCACCGACCCGCAGGCCTGGGCCTTCATGGGCAACTCCACCGGCGGCTACTGCGCCCTCAAGCTGGCCATGCGCCACCCGGACGTCTTCCCGACCGCCGTCGCCCTGTCCGCGTACTACGACGCCGCCGACGACCCGACCACCGGCGACCTCTTCGGCGGCAGCAAGCAGCGCCGCGACGAGGCCAACCTGATGTGGCGGCTGAAGAACCTGCCCCAGCCGAACGTCTCCGTGCTGCTGGCCGGCACGAAGAAGGGCGACGGCAACTACAAGCAGGACACCGAGGCCTTCATCGACGCGGCGCAGAGCCCGATGAAGGTCTCCTACAGCATGCTGGAGAACGGCGGCCACAACTTCGAGACCTGGAGCGCACTGCTGCCGTCCTCGCTGGAGTGGCTCTCCCAGCACCTCAAGGTGCCCAACCAGCCGGTCTGACGACCAGACGACCAGAGCACTCGCGCGCCGACCCGTCGACGCGACCGAACCCCCGGGGCCGCAGCTCCGGGGGTTCGGCTTTCGCACGGCTCGGGCTGACACGGCTCAGGCTCACGGGGCTCAGGCTCACGCGGCTCAGGCTCGCATGGGCTCAGGCCACCCGCTCCAGCGTTCCGGTGTGCAGCTGGCCGACCCGGCCGCCCTCGCCCTCGAAGGTCCAGAAGGCCCGCACGGTCAGCTTGTTGAGGTCCATCACGTGGCTGACGGTGATCCCGCTCTGCTCCGTCCAGCTGACGAAGTAGATCTCCGGCGCGACCTCGGCGACGTGCAGCCGCACGTCCTCCCACTGACCCGCCGACTCGCCGAGGCCCTCCCAGCGCAGCCGCGTGCCGTCGGCCGAGTAGGTGTTGCGGAAGGCCGCGCCGTTGTCGGCCCGGAAGACGTAGGTACGGCCGGCGAAGGCGGGCAGGGACGCGGTCATGGTGGGGCGGGTCCTCGTTTCTGTGATGCTCGGAGCTCTTGTGCACTGCGGAAGATGTCAGGCATCCAATTTATCCGACCGGGCGGACTCGGTGGGGCCTCCGGCGCCGAACGGTTCGCCCGCCGCCACGGACCGTTCCGCCCGCCGCCGCGGAGGCGCCACGGTACCGTCCGCCACCGCGCCGCAGGCCGAGGTGTGCGACCGGCACATGGGCGCCCGCCGCACCTACTTCGGCACCGGCGAGCCCTACTCCGGCCGCTTCCTCCTCTACTCCGCCGCCGGCTGGGACACCGGCGGCCTCTCCACACCCGTCCTGCTGGTCCACGGTGCCAACGACAACGCCGACCGCGCCTGGGCGAACCCGGGGGAGAGCGGCACCTGCGGCGCCGCGAGCTGCCCGTCCACCGGCCTCGCCCAATACCTCGCGGGGACCGGCCACCGGGTCTTCGCGATCGGCTTCGCCCACAAGCACGGCGACAACCTGCTCCAGGCCCAGACCATCGGCGACGCGATCGCCCTGATCCGGGCCCGCCTCGGCGTCCCCCAGGTCGACGTGGTGGCCTGGAGCAAGGGTGAGGTCGCTGCCCGGGCGTACGTGTCCTCGGTACGCCCGTCCTGGGGGAGGGCGTACGCGGGTGACGTGCGCCGCCTGGTCACCCTCGGCGGGCCGAACGGCGGGCTGGACTACGCCTACGCGCACGGCTGGGACTTCGACCTGGCCACCTGGCCGGCCTGCGGCGGCACCGCCAACGCGCCGTCCCCGCACCTGTACATGACCTGCTACGGCACGTACACCGCGCAGCCCTGCCTCGGTGTGCTGCCGACCGGCGGCTACGACTGCTACCCGGGCCAGCGCCAGATGCTCGCCCGCTGGGACGGCACCTACGGGGTGGACACCACCGCCCAGGACTGGTGGACCACCTACTACGGCGGCCAGGGCTTCTACACCTCCGGCCAGGGCATCCAGGCGGCCATCGACGCCGGCTCGCTGATCGCCCCGCTGCAACGGGCCGGTGTGCCCGCCTCGGTGCGCACCTACCTCCTCGCGGGTGGGTCGGCGGACATCCCCGGCGTGCTCAACGAGAACCGCGGGCCCAGCGACGGCATCGTGTTCACCGCGAGCGCCCTGGACACCACCGGCATCGCGACGGTCGGTGGCACCCGGCTGCTCACCGGCCTCAACCACCTGGAGCTGGCGTGGTCCCCGGACGCCGCGAGCCAGGTCAACTCCTGGCTCGGCTAGCTCTGCCGTCGATTCCTGTCACCGACCCCTGACACCGGCCCCTGTCATCGACGCCCGCCGTCGATCCCCGCCGTCGATCCCCGCCGTCGATCCACGTCATTGATCCATGCCATTGATCAACTCGGCCGCCACGCAGCGTCGTTGATCGACACCACTGTGAGCTGGGCGACAACAGGCCCGATGGAGTTGTCCGTTCACGGACGGTTTGCCTAGCCTGCAACCGGTCGTCCGCCCCTCGCGGACCCCGCCGCCGGGACGCCGAGTCCCGTCCACCCGTCGGCGGGCAACCGAGCACCACAGCGGACGGGAGCGGGGGAACCAAGGTCAGCGCCCGGCCCGTACGCTCCCGCGTGCGGGCCGAGGCTAGGGGTGAAGCCGCTCCACGGGCGGCCGGGCAACTGCAGCCCGAATCCGACAGCTCACCTCGCAGGCGTCGCAGAGGACCGCCATGCACCAGCCCGCCCGGCGCCGCCGAGCCCCGCGCCACGCCCGCCCGTCCCACCGCGGCCGCAACGCGGCCCTCGCCGCCACCGGCGCGCTCGCGATCAGCGGCGCCGGCCTGCTCGGCCTGCCGTACGTCTCCGGTGCCCAGGCCGTGACCGCTCCGGCCGCCGCCCAGTCCGCCACCGCTCAGAGCGTCACCCAGGACCGGCTCGCCCCCGCCGCCATGGTCGCGGGCAAGGCCGCCACCGCATCGCTCAGCCTGCACTCCTCGTCCTGCTTCACCGCGAAGACCGTCGGCGTCGGGGTGCGCGACGCGCGCGGCACCAACCTCGACTTCCCCGGCAGCGCCGGCAACGTGCGGATCTGCCCGAGCGGCGTCGACTACACCAGCGGCCCCCGCAGTCTGCCCGCCGGGACGTACACCCAGTTCGGCTTCTGGCAGGACCTCGGCGGCGCCTGGCACAACCTGCCCTCGCAGCAGCTGGTGGTCTCCGCCGCCGGTGCGTCCACGCCCACGCCGACGGCGGCCCCGACCACCAAACCGTCTGCCATATCGTCTGCCAAACCGTCTGCCAAGCCGACCGCCGCCCCCGGAGCCACCGCGAGTCCGAGCACTCCGGCGCCGGCTTCGCCGATCGCGGGCAAGTCACTGACCTGGTCCGACGAGTTCAACGGCCCGATCAACTGGGGCCAGCGCTGGGTCGGCGACAAGAGCACCGCCTACAAGTACGGCAACCACAACCCGGACGACAACAAGCTCGACTGGCTGAACAGGAACAACGTCACCGTCGCCAACGGCGTCGCCACCTTCACCGCCACGCCCGGCGGGCCCGCCCTGGAGAACGGCAAGCAGTCCTGGAACACCGGCCTCCTGACCACCGAGGGCTCCGCGGAGGGCTTCCAGGTCAAGACCGGTGACTACGCCGAGACCCGGGTCAAGCTGCCCGCCGGAAGCGGCGCCTGGCCGGCGCTGTGGACCTGGAAGAACGGCAACGGGGAGATCGACTCCTTCGAGTACCACCCCGACAATCCGAACCTGCTGGAGCTGACCAACCACGTCAACCCGGGCAACGCGAAGTACTACACCGACGCGAGCGCCATCGCCAAGGGCCAGTGGGTGACCATCGGCACCTACTACGGCGCCAACTCGGTTGACTGGTACGTCAACGGCGTCAAGGTCTTCTCGGACGGCAAGGGCGTCGGCGCCAACTGGTCGGCGTACCTGATCCTCAACCTGTCGGTGTGCGCGGGCCAGTACCACCCGGGTCCGCAGGGGACCACCCCGATCACCTTCGCCGCCGACTACGTCCGCGTGTACCGCTGACGAACCTCGCCGCCCGGCAGGCCGTTCACCGGCTCACCCGTAAACCGGACCGGCTCACCCGTAAACCGGCTCACCCGTACACGGGCCGGCGGTTCACGAAGCGGCAGCCGCTTCGGCCACCGTCAGGTCGAACGGCTGCCGGTGGTCGCTCCCGTCCCGGTCGTCCGCGCTGTGCACCGCGACCCAGCCGCCGTCGAGCCTGCCCGCGCGCAGCTCCGGGTCCAGCCGGACTGGGACGAGCGCGGTCGCGCTGCGCAGCGGCGGCAGGCCGGGGCCGAAGACGCAGCGCACCTGACGGCCGCCCCGGAACACCTGGCAGTCGGAGGGGAAGTACGGGCCCTCCGCGGTGACGCCGTGCGGCAGGTGGACCACGACCGTGAACGGCGAGGCCGTGCTGTCCGGGCCGCGGTTGGCGACGAAGGCGTGGACGGTGGTGGTGCCGCCGGGCGGGGCGGCGTCCGGGTCGATCCGGACCACCTCCAGCTCGGAGCGGGACGGTTCGGCGGCCACCGCGAGGTCCACGCTCGGACCGGGCTCGGGCTGGCGCGCCCAGGACGGCACGTCGACCAGCACCGCCACCGCACAGCCCACCGCTAGCGCCGTCACGGCCGCGACCAGCCCGGTGCCGAGCCTGGCACTGAGCCCGGCTTGGCGCCCGGCCCTGCGCCCGGCTTGGCGCTCAAGGCCGTGCCCGGCTTCGTGCTCAAGGCTGTGCCCGGCTCCGCGCCCGGTGCCGCGCTGCCGGTCCAGTGCGTCCCGTCCGTCCCGGCGTGCCATCCCCGCTCACCCTGCTCTCGCGCTCCGGCCGCCCACGCCGTCGCGGGCCGCGTCCGCACCAGGGTGGCGGAGCCGCCGCCGGGTCGGGGGCGCAACCCGCCCACCGTCCCCCCGAACGAGGGACAACGGCCGGACGAAACCACGTATCCCCTGCGCACGCGAGGCAAGTTGAGGTGGCGTCAGGGAGCGAGAACCTGCCCCAGCCTGGTCGCGATCTGGTGCATCACCGGCACCAGCGCGGACGCGCCGGCCTGCTCCTCCAGCGCCCGAACGCGGGCCTCCGGGCCGGACACGGAGAGCGCGGTGGGCGTCGGCGCGCCCGGGACCGCGAGCGCGATGCAGCGGACGCCGATCTCCTGCTCCTGGTCGTCGACCACGTACCCGCGTTCGCGCGCCTCGGCGAGCTGACGCAGCAGCTCCTGCGGGTCGGTGACGGTGTACTCGGTGTGCGCGGGCAGTGGGTTGGGGCCGAGGATCGCGCGGGCCTCGTCCTCGGGGAGCTGGGCGAGCAGGGCCTTGCCGACCCCGGTGCAGTGCGGTTGCACCCGGCGTCCGACCTCGGTGAACATCCGCATCGAGCGCCGCGACTGCACCTGTCCGACGTACACCACCTCGCCGCCCTCCAGCACCGCCAGGTTGGCGGTCTCGCCGGTGGCCTCCATGAGTTCGGCCAGGTAGGGGCGGGCCCAGCTGCCGAGCAGGCGGCCGGCCGTCTCTCCGAGCCGGATCAGCCGGGGGCCGAGGGTGTAACGGCGCGTGGTGTCCTGGCGGACATAGCCCTGCTGGACGAGGGTACGAACCAGTCGGTGGATGGTCGGCATCGGGAGGCCGGAACTGGTGGAGAGCTCACTGAGGGTGGCCACCCCGCCGGAGTCGGCCAGCGCCTCCAGGAGTTGGAAGGCGCGTTCGACGGACTGCACGCCGCCGCTCGCGCGGTCGGCGCCTGTCGTCGATGCCGAGTCGGGGGTCGCAACCACCGGCGTTCCCTTCGCTGTCGGGGAGGAGTAGAGTCCCGGCGATCTTTTCAACAAATCGTTGAAATTCTGTATCGCGGAAACTAGTCTCCACCTTACAGAATCGCGTTCGCCGGCAGGCGGGTTCCGATCGGGTTCCGATCGAGTTCCGACCAAGGAAGTTCCCGAGGAAGTTCCCACCGGAGCTCCCTTCGCCAGGCTCAACCGTCTTAGGAGTGTCCTGCTCATGGCTACAGATCAAGGGCCCGAAGGCGCCTTCACCGCCGCTCCGGTCGTCACTGTCGCCGGACCGCGCGTCCACCGGGCGGAGGAGGTGCTCACCCCGGAGGCGCTCGGCTTCGTGGCCGGCCTCCATCGTGCCTTCGAGGGCCGCCGACAGGGACTCCTGGCCGCGCGGAGGAGCCGTCGCGCCGAGATCGCCGCCACCGGCACGCTGGACTTCCTCCCCGAGACCGCCGACATCCGGGCCGGCGACTGGAAGGTCGCCGAGGCGCCGCGCGCCCTCCAGGACCGCCGGGTCGAGATCACCGGCCCGACCGACCGCAAGATGGTCATCAACGCGCTCAACTCTGGCGCGCGGATCTGGCTCGCCGACTTCGAGGACGCTACCTCCCCGACCTGGGAGAACGTGGTCAGCGGTCAGGTCAACCTGATCGACGCCTTCGAAGGCCGGATCGACTTCACCACCCCCGCCGGCAAGACCTACGCCCTCAAGCCCGCCGCCGAGCTGGCCACCGTCGTGGTCCGCCCGCGCGGCTGGCACCTGGACGAGAACCACCTGCTGGTCGACGGCACCCCGGTGGCCGGCGCGTTCGTCGACTTCGGACTGTACTTCTTCCACAACGTGGCCCGGCTGCTCGCCAAGGGCGCGGAGGACCCGAACTCCGGCCCGTACTTCTACCTGCCGAAGACCGAGAGCCACCTCGAAGCCCGGCTGTGGAACGACGTGTTCACCCATGCGCAGGCCGAACTCGGCATCCCGCACGGCACCATCCGCGCCACCGTGCTGATCGAGACCATCACCGCCGCGTTCGAGATGGACGAGATCCTGTACGAGCTGCGTGAGCACGCGGCCGGTCTCAACGCAGGGCGCTGGGACTACCTGTTCTCGATCGTCAAGAACTTCCGCGACGCCGGCGAGCACTACATCCTGCCGGACCGCAACAGCGTCACCATGGCCTCGCCGTTCATGGCCGCCTACACCCGGCTGCTGGTGCGGACCTGCCACCGGCGCGGCGCCCACGCGATCGGCGGCATGGCCGCGTTCATCCCGAGCCGCCGCGACCCCGAGGTCAACGCGGCCGCGCTGGAGAAGGTCAAGGCGGACAAGGACCGCGAGGCCGGCAACGGCTTCGACGGCTCCTGGGTCGCCCACCCGGACCTCGTGCCCGTCGCCCGCGCCTCCTTCGACGCGGTGCTCGGCGAGCGCCCCAACCAGAAGGAGAATCCGGGCCCGGCCGAGCCGGTCACCGCGGCCGACCTGCTCGACATCGCCGGCGCCGGCGGCACCTGCACCCGCGCCGGGCTGCACAACGCCGTCCAGGTCGGCATCCGCTACATCGAGGCGTGGCTGCGCGGCCTCGGCGCGGTCGGCATCTTCAACATGATGGAGGACGCCGCCACCGCCGAGATCTCCCGCTCGCAGATCTGGCAGTGGATCCACAACGGGGTCGTGCTCTCCGACACCGGTGAGAAGACCACCGCCGAGCTGGTCCGCACCCTGGTCGCCGCGGAGTTGGCCGGACTCCACGCTGAGCTGGGCGACGAGGCCTACGGGGCCGGCCGCTGGCAGGAGGCCGCTCGACTCTTCGAACAGGTGGCCCTGGCCGAGGAGTTCGTGGACTTCCTGACCCTTCCGGCGCTTCCCCTGTTGGGCTGAGCCGACTCACCCGCCCGTGCCGCCGCCGCACGCTCGCGGCGGTGGCGCGTCCCGGCGGCGGCCCCGTACTTCGTTCCGTGCGGCGACGAACCGACCTGTCCTCCCGTCGCCGTGCGGAACGGTCTTTTCCACGTGAGGAGTTCACCCATGGTGCGCATGTTCTTCAGCGGCCAGGCGATGGTCGGCGGACCGTTCCACGGCAAGGTCGCCGACTCGTTGATCGGCCCGGCCCGGACCGCCCCCGGATACCGCTTCTTCTCCATCGACCACAGTGGTGGGACGGACGTCTGCCCGGGCCTGCTGGCCGACCCGGGGGTGGACACCGCGATCGAGGGCGAGCTGTACGACATCAGCCTGGAGCGGCTGCGGGACGTCATCCTGCCCGGCGAGCCGCGCGAGCTGGAGCTGGGTGTGATCAAGCTGGAGGACGGCTCCGCGTGCCTGTCCATGCTGCTCTCCCGGGGCGAGCTCGAACGCGGTGTGCACCGCGAGATCACTCACCACGGCGGCTGGCGCGCCTACCTCGCGACGCTGGGTCGGGTGGCCTGACAGCTGACGGCGGGCGGCCGACAGATAACAGCTGTTAGATAACAGCTGACAGATAACAGATAACAAAAAACAGCTGACAACTTTCGTCATCTGTTACTTGTTGGCTGTTATCCGTCAGCTGTCCGCCGTCATCCGCCGGGCGACCGCCGTCTCCCCGGGCGGCCCGGCGCCCAGGGAGCGGGAGTGAAAGCGGGAACGAAAGCGGAAGCGGGACACCGCCCCGTCAGACCGGCCGGGCCGCCAGTTCCTTCGCGGCCCGGGCGCAGTCCCGCGCGATCCGCTCCTCGTCGACGGTGGTCAGCCGCCCCTGCTCCACCACCGCGTTGCCGTTGACGAACAGCACCGACAACGGTGGCAGCGCGCCGAAGGTGAGGGCCGCGACCGGGTCGGCGATCGACGAGTGCATGATCCCGTCGATCCTCCACAGCGCCAGGTCGGCCAGCTTGCCGACCTCGATCGAGCCGATCTCGCGCTGGCGCCCGAGCACCCGGGCGCCGCCCATGGTGCCCAGCCGCAGCGCCTGGCGCCCGGTGAGCGCCGTCGGGTAGCCGTGCAGCCGGTTGATCAGCAGGGCGTTGCGCAGCTCGGTGCCGAGCTCGCCGGACTCGTTGGAGGCGGTGCCGTCCACCCCGAGCCCGACCGGCACCCCTGCCCTGAGCATGTCGGGCACCCGCGCGATCCCGGCGGCCAGCCGGGCGTTGGACGACGGACAGTGCGCGACACCGGTGCCGGTCTCGGCGAACTTGGCGATGTCGGAGTCGTTCATGTGCACGCAGTGCGCCATCCACACGTCCTCGCCGAGCCAACCCACCGACTCGAAGTAGTCGGTCGGCCCCATGCCGAACAGTTCCTTGCAGAACCGTTCCTCCTCGGCCGTCTCCGAGCCGTGGGTGTGCAGCCGGACGCCCTTGCGGCGGGCGAGTTCGGCGGATCGGCGCAACAGCTCGGTGGAGACCGAGAACGGCGAGCACGGCGCCAGCGCGACGTGCAGCATCGAGCCGAAGGAGGCGTCGTGGTACCGGTCCACCGTGGCCTCGGAGGCGGCCAGGATGTCGTCCAGCTCCTCGACCGCGTGGTCCGGCGGCAGTCCGCCGTCCTTCCTGCTCCGGTCCATCGAACCGCGCAGCGCGGTGAAGCGCAGCCCGAGCTCCCGAACGGCCTCGATCGAGGCGCCGAGCACGTCGCCGCCGTCCCGGGGGAAGACGTAGTGGTGGTCCGAGGCGGTGGTGCAGCCGGACTTGAGCAGGGCGGCGGCCGAGCCCTGGCTGGCCGCGTGCACGAGGCCCTCGTCGATCCGCGCCCAGGTGGGGTAGAGGGCGACGAGCCAGTCGAAGAGGATGGCGTCCTGGGCGAGGCCGCGGGTGATCCACTGGTAGAAGTGGTGGTGGGTGTTGACCAGCCCGGGGGTGAGCAGGTGGCCCTCACCGTCGATCCGGCGCGCCACGCCGTCCAGCCGGTTCGGCGCGGGCCCGTCCCCGACCGACTCGATCGTGTTCCCGAGGATGACGACGTGGCCGCGGGCGTACTCGGTGTCGGCGGAGTCGACGGTGGCGATCGCGACGTTCTCGATCA
>NZ_JAFLNG010000267.1 GCF_017427025.1 Streptomyces sp. FH025 | reverse complement strand
TGGACAGCGTGATCGACGACGACATCCGGTACCGAGCCGTGGACAGCCGCGACGCCCGCTTCGACGGGGTCTTCTTCACGGCCGTCACCTCCACCGGTATCTACTGCCGGCCGAGCTGCCCCGCCGTGACCCCGAAGCGGGTCAACTGCCGCTTCTTCCCCAGCGCCGCGGCCGCCCAGGGCGCCGGCTTCCGCGCCTGTCGCCGCTGCCGCCCCGACTCCGTTCCGGGGTCTCCGGAGTGGAACCACCGCGCCGACCTGGTCGGCCGCGCGATGCGGCTGATCGGCGACGGTGTGGTGGACCGCGAGGGTGTCGCGGGCCTGGCCGACCGCCTCGGCTACAGCGCCCGCCAGCTGCAGCGCCAGCTCACCGCCGAGCTCGGCGCGGGCCCGATCGCCCTGGCCCGCGCCCGCCGCGCCCAGACCGCCCGACTGCTGCTCCAGACGACCGAACTGCCCGTCACCGACATCGCGTTCGCGGCCGGTTTCGCCTCCGTCCGGCAGTTCAACGACACCGTCCGCGAGGTCTACGACCGCACCCCCAGCGGCCTGCGCGCCGAGGTCGCGGCCGGCCGCCGCACCGCGACCCCGGCCGGCGGCCTCACCCTGCGCCTCGCCTACCGCGGCGCGATCGACAGCGACCACCTGATCGACTTCCTCGAACTGCGCGCCGTCCCCGGGGTGGAGGAGGTCGTGCCCGGCCCGCGCCCCGGCGCGCGCACCTACCGGCGCACGCTGGCGCTCCCGTACGGTCACGGCATCGCCGAGGTCGACGGCCTCGCGCCGGGCGAGCCGCGCACCCGTGGCTGGCTCGACTGCCGCCTGCTGCTCGCCGACCTGCGCGACCTGCCCACGGCCGTCCAGCGCCTGCGCATCCTCTTCGACCTGGACGCCGACCCGGACGCCGTCGACGCGCAGCTCGGCGCCGACCCGCTGCTCGGCCCCCTGGTCCGCGAGCGCCCCGGCCTGCGCTCGCCCGGCCACGTGGACCCGCACGAGCTGGCCGTGCGCGCCGTCCTCGGCCAGCAGATCAGCGTCGGCGCCGCCCGTACGCTCGCGGGCCGGCTCGCCGAGAAGTACGGCACCGCGCTGCCCGAGCCCAGCGGCGGCCTGCGGCTGGTCTTCCCCACGGCGGCGGCCCTGGCCACCGCCGACCCGGAGGACTTCGCGATGCCCGCCGCCCGCCGCCGCGCGCTCACCGGCCTGTGCGCCGCCCTGGCGGAGGGCGTGGTCCGGCTGGACGGCGGCGTCGACCGGCAGGACGCCGCGGCCCAGCTGCTGGCCCTGCCCGGCATCGGCCCCTGGACGGTCGGCTACCTGCGGATGCGGGCCCTCGCCGACCCCGACGTCTTCCTCCCGAGCGACGTGGGGATCAAGCACGGCCTCACCCGGCTCGGCGCCCCCGGCGACCCGAAGTCCGCCGCCCGCGCGGCCGAGGCCTGGGCCCCGTGGCGCTCCTACGCCGTCCACCGGCTGTGGGCCGGACCCACGAGCACCGACACCAGCAGCACCGACATCGGAACGGAGCACGCAAGCGCATGAGTACCACCGTCTACACCACCATGGAGAGCCCCTTCGGCCGGCTGATGCTGAGCGGAGTGCTGCCCGAGGACGGCGGTCCGGCCGCCCTGGCCACCGTCACCGCGCCCGGCCAGAAGTACGCGCTGGCCGAGCCCGCCGACGACTGGGTGCTCGACCCCGAGGCGCTCGCCGAGCCGGTCGCCCAGCTGACCGCCTACTTCGCCGGTGAGCGCACCACCTTCGACCTCCCGCTCGCACCCGAGGGCACCGAGTTCCGGCGCCGGATCTGGGCCGCGCTGGACGAGATCCCGTACGGCAAGACCGTCACCTACGGCCAACTCGCCGAGCTGGCCGGGCAGTCGCCGCGTACGGTCCGGGCGGTGGGCGGCGCGGTGGGTGCCAATCCGCTGCTGATCGTGCGCCCCTGCCACCGGGTGCTCGGTGCCAACGGTGCGCTCACCGGGTTCGCCGCCGGCGTGGACCGCAAGCGCTGGCTGCTGGAGCTGGAGAGCGGCACGCTCTTCTGACACCTCGGCCCTTGCCGCCTCAGTCCGAACTCGCCAGATCCACCCGCCAGTTGTTGCTGCGCATGTGCCGTCCGGGCGGGAACTCGAAGTCCGTCTCGCCGAGCAGGGTGAACCCGGCCTTCGCGCAGACCGCGTTGGAGGCGGGGTTGTCCACCGACGGGAAGGCGTGCAGGTACCGGTGCGCGGCCTCGCGCCGGGCGGCCGCGACGGCCGCCCGGGTGGCGGCCACGGCGATGCCCCGCCCCTGGTGGGCGGGCAGCACGTTCCACCCCATCTCGTGCACCGTCCCGCCCTCCCACGTCCGGGTGCCGTAGCCGACCGTCCCGACGGCCTCGCCCTCGGGCAGCAGCACGATCCGGTACATGCAGCCCAGGCCGGACGGGACGAAGTCCAGGTAGCGGCGGTGCCGGACGAGGAGTTGCTCCTCGGTCTCCGGCCCGCCGACGTGCTTCTTCATCCCCGGGGTGTTGACCCGGCGCAGCAGCGCGAGGTCGGCGTCGGTCCAGGGCTCGATCCGTACGTCTGCGGTGGTCATGGCGGGGACGGTAGCGCCCGTCGGGCCCGGGCGGCGAGCGGTTTACCCGGTCCGGTGGTACCGCCGGACCGGGTACCGCCGGGCCTACTCGGCGAAGGAGCCCGGCTCGGCCGAGGCCCCCGGCTGGGCGAGGGCGCGGGCGAGCTGTTCCAGTGCGGGCAGCGCGTGGACGACCGCGTCGCGGTCGGCCGGGGCGAGCGTGCCCAGGGCGGCGGCGATCCGGCGTTCGTGGGCGTGCTGCCAGTCGTCGAGCTGGCGCCGCCCGGCCGGGGTGAGGGCGATCCGGGCGGTGCGCCGGTCGCCGGGGTCGGCCTGGCGGTCCACGAACCCGGCTTCGAGCAGCTTGCCGACCAGCCCGCTGACGGTGTTGGGGGCGAGCCGCTGCCGGGCGGCGAGTTCGCCGACCCGCAGCGGCGCGGCGGCGAGCGTCTGGAGGAGTTCGACCTGCGCCATCGGCAGGGACTCCCACGGGTAGTCGGTGCGAATGCTGCTGCGCAGCGCGCGGCGGAGCCGGGTGACGGTGTCGGTGAGCCGCCGGGCGTGCTCGACCGCCGGGTCGGGGCTTTCGGTGGCGGGGTCGGGAACGCGTGGTGACGGCGGCATGGCGGACAGCGTATCGCCTGGTACGGACGGTGCCGGGGGCGCGGTCCGTCCCTCGGACGGGCGGTGGACGTTCCGCGAGACGCTTCGTATCGCTATGCGATCTACTCGTAGAAAGAACATATCTGCATCCGATATATTCGTGGCATGAATGCCACCGCCCTCGCCGCGCGGCTGCTCGTCGAGCGGCCCCGGCCGCGCGGCATAGCCGGCTGGCGCCACGCCCACTGGCTGGCCGTCGGCACGGTCTGCCTCGGCGCCTTCCTCGGCCAGCTGGACGCCAGCGTCATCGCCCTGGTCTTCCCCGCCATCGGGCGCCACTTCGACGCGGGCTACGCCGCCGTCGAATGGGTCGCGCTCGCCTACCTGCTGGTCCTGGTCGCCCTGCTGGCCCCGCTCGGCTGGCTGTCCGACCTGGTCGGCCGCAAGACGATGTACATCGGTGGCTTCGCCGTCTTCGGCCTGTCCTCGCTCGGCGCGGGGTTCGCCGGCGGCCTGTGGATCCTGGTCGGCTGCCGGGCCGTCCAGGCCGTCGGTGCCGCGATGATGCAGGCCAACAGCGTGGCCCTGGTCGCGCGCGGCGTCCCGGAGCACGCGATGCGGCGCGCGCTCGGCATCCAGGCCGCCGCCCAGGGCCTCGGGCTGGCGCTCGGCCCCGGCCTCGGCGGGCTGCTCGTCGAACACGCCTCGTGGCAGTGGGTGTTCTGGGTCAACGTGCCGATCGCCGTGTTCGGCATCGTGGCCGGCTGGTACCTGCTGCCCCGCACCCGCACGGCCGTGCCGGGGCCCCGCGCCAGCACGGCCGCACCCGAGCCCCGTACCCGCACGGCGCTCCCGGGGCCGCGCCGCACCCCCCGCTCCCACGACCTGCGGGAGTCCCACGACCCGCGGGAGTCCCACGACCGGCGCGAGTCCCGCTTCGACCTGCCCGGCATGCTGCTGCTCACCGGCGCGACCACCGCGCTGCTGCTCGCCCTGTCCACCGCCTCCGGCCTGCCGCTGCCCGGTTGGACCGTCGCCGTCCTGCTGCTCGCTGCGGCCGTCCTCGCGGTGGCGCTGGTGCGCCAGGAGCGGCGGGCCGCCCGGCCGATCCTGGCGCCCGGGCTGGTCAACACCCCGGGCGTGCGGTCCGGACTGGTGGTGGCGCTGATCGGCTACCTGCTGCTGTTCTGCCCGCTGGTGATCGGCCCGGTGCTGCTCACCGGCGCGGGGGTGTCGACGGCCAGCGCGGGCCTGCTGGTCACCCTGCTGCCCGCGGCCTTCGCGCTCGCCGCGACGGTCGGCGGCGCGCTGCTGCCACGGGGCTGGTCGGACGTGGCCAGGTGCCGCTTCGGTGCGGCCGCCGCGGGCGCCGGGCTGTTGCTGTTCGCCGCGCTGCCGGTCTCGGGCGCGACGGTGGCGGGCCCGCTGCTGGTCGCGGGCTTCGGGCTGGGCGTGCTGCTGCCAGCCAACAACGCCCTGGTGATGCGGGCGATCCCGGCGGAGTGCTCGGCCGTCGGCGGCGGCATGGTGAACATGGCGCGCAGCCTGGGTACGGCGCTCGGCATGGCGCTGTCCGTCCTCGGCGTCCAGCTGGCGGGCGCGGCGTCCGGTGGGCGGACAGTGCTGGTCGTCCTCGCGGCCGTCGCGGTGGCCGCCGCCGCCCTGACCCGCCAGGCGCCGCCCGGACGGTAGCGGCTCGACCCAGGCTTCAGCCCCGGGACGGGCCCTGCGGCGCAGCGGAGTTGTTCAGGGCGTCCTGGGCCCGGTTCAGGCCGAGCCGCACCAGCGTCTCCAGCGCGTCCGCGCAGCGGTCCAACACCCCCGGCATCGCGGCCAGTTCCTCGTCCGAGAACCGCTTCAGCACGTAGTCGCCGACGCTCTGCCCCTTCGGCGGGCGCCCGATGCCGAACCGCAGCCGGACGAAGTCGCGGGTGCCGAGCACCTCGCCCACCGAGCGCACTCCGTTGTGGCCGCCCGGACCACCGCCGCGCTTGAGCTTGCCGGAGCCGTACGCGAAGTCCAGGTCGTCCTGGACGACCACCAGGCGCTCCACCGGCACCCCGTACCGGCGCAGCAGCCCGGCCACCGGGCGGCCGGAGAGGTTGATGAACCACAGCGGCTTGGCCAGCAGCACCCGGCGGCCGTCCAGCTCGATCTCCGCGACCAGGGTGGCGATCCCGCGGCGGCGGAACCGGGCGCCGTGCCGCTCGGCCAGCCGGTCGACGGTCAGGAAGCCCGCGTTGTGGCGGGTCAGCCGGAACCACGGACCGGGGTTGCCCAGCCCTGCGATCAGCCAGGGGGCATCGGCGGTCGTGACGGTCATGAAGGGTCTCCGGGGGTGGGGAACGGCGGACGGCCGGGGCGCGGTGCGGACGGTACGGGACCGCCGCCGCGCCCCGGCCGTCCGGGGAGCGTGGTGCGGGTCAGGAGGCGGGCACGTCGGGGGTGGCGCCGCGCTCCTTGAGCATGTCGGTCATCAGCTCGACCTCGGAGGTCTGGGCGGTGACCATCGACTGGGCGAGCCGCTTCTCGACGTCGTTCTTCGCCATGTCGACGTAGCCCTGGGCCATCTCGACGCCGCCCTTGTGGTGCTGGATCATCAGCTGGAGGTAGTACACCTCGGCGTCCCGCCCGCTGAGCGAACGCAGCTTCGCCATCTGGGTGTTGGTCGCCATGCCGGGCATCAGCGAACCGTCGTGGGCCTGGTAGTCGTGGCCCATCTTCATCCATGCCATCGGCTTGGCGACCGAGTGCTGGGACAGCCCCCACTGGTCGAGCCAGCCCATCATCATCCCGCGCTGGTTGGCCTGGGTGTTGATGATGTCGAAGGCGAGGGTGCGGGTCGGCTCGTCGGCGGTGCGGTCCCGGACGACGAACGACAGGTCCACCGCCTGCTGGTGGTGGGTCGCCATGTCGCGGGCGAACCCGGCCTCGGGCGAGTCGTCCGCCGGGACGGCCACCGAGGCCGAGCCGGAGGCCGACGTCCCGCTCGCCACCAGGGCGGGCACCCCGAGCGCCAGCGCCACCGCGGCGGCCAGCGCGGCCGGCCACCACAGCCGCCGGCGGCCGGAACGGGCGGTCGACCCCTGGCCGGCCGGGTCCTGCTCCTCCACGGCGTCGTCGGGGCTCACATCTGCGCCGCTCACATCTGCCCCATGGTGCAGGAGGCGCCCGGCTCCTGGGTCTGCTTGCCCTGGACGTACTTGGTGAAGAACTGGTTCACCCGCGGGTCGCTGGCGCTGTCCACGATCAGCTGGGTGCTCCAGGCGTTCAGGGTGATGGTGCCCTGCTCGTCCGGGTACGGGCTCATCAGCGAGTACGGGGTGGCCTTGACCTTGTCGGAGAGGGTCTTGATGTCGTCCGGCGTGGCCTTGCCGTTGTAGGTGACCCAGACCGCGCCGTGCTCCAGCGAGTGGACGGCGCGCTCGTTCTCGACCGGCTGGTCGTAGACGTGGCCCATGCAGTCCAGCCAGATCGCGTTGTGGTCGCCGCCGACCGGCGGGGTCATCGGGTAGCTGACCTTGTCCTTGACGTGGTTGCGGCTCAGGTCGCCGAAGGTCTTCACACCCGGGATGTCCGCGTTGGCGGCGGCCTGCCGGTCCTTCTTCTTCTGGTTCTGGTCCATGACGATCCAGGTGCCGGTGGCGATCGCGCCGATCACCAGCACACCGGCCGCCACCGAGGCGATGACCTTGTTCCGGCGGTCGCGGCGCTGCTCGACGGCGCGCAGTTCGGCGATCCGGGCGCGGCGGTCGGCGGCGCCCTTGGCACCGGGCTTGTTGGACTGCTTCGAGGCGGAACCCATGATGGTTGTCCTTGTCCCCGCCGCGCACGGCTGGTGGCGGCGGTCGGCTGGAGTAGGGGGAGTGGCGGAGCCGCCGACGGGCTGTCGGCGGTGGGTTCCGCTCAGGACCGGTGGACCTGGAGCTCGTGCAGATCGGGCGCCGGGTGCGGACCGTCCAGCAGGCCCGCGGGCACCACCCGGGGAAGCGCCTCGGGCGCCGGCGCGACCAGCGGCGACACGGCGGGCTGCGGCTGCGGCGGCGGGTTCGGCAGCTGCGCGTCCTGCGCGCAGTACGGATGGCTGGAGCAGCCGTTGTTGCGCGGCGGCTGGCCGTCGGCGGTGCACAGGATCCAGTGGCCCTGCTCCTCGGCGAACCGGTGGTGCTGCTCGGACGCCTTGGCGGCGCGGCCGGAGTGGCCGGTGTGGCCGGAACGGTCGGCCTGCGGGGCGACCGCGGTGACCACGGCGACGCTGACCACCGAGACGGCGCTCACCGGCGCCGAGACGGGCTCCCGGTGGCCGGGTCCGTCCACCGCCTTCGCCTGACCCGCGCAGGGCAGGGCCGTCAGCAGCGCGACCAGCAGCATGACCAACAGCGCACCCGCCGGGCGGCCCGCCGGTGCGGCCCTCCACGGCCGGGGCGAGCTGGGGGCCGACGCGGTCATGCGCACATTTAATCAGCCGAACGGGTGAAGCGATGCCCCTCCCAGGCCCTCATTTTCGCTGGCCCGCACCCCGCAATGTTCAGCGTGATCTAGCGAGGAACCTCGGGCGTTTACGCCCGGGTGGGGGTACCTCCCGCTCGCGGGGGCGAATCGCTTCCCGCGTCCCGGCGGCGCGGAGCGCCGCTGCGTCACTGTGCGTCTGCCGGAAGCACCCGTTGTCAGTGCGTCAGGTTATGTTCGCGGGCGTGAAGGTCGTGGTGCGGGTGAAGCTGGTGCCGGAGGCCGACCAGGCTGCGGCGCTGCGTTCCACGCTGCGCGTGGTGAACGAGGCGGCGTGCTGGGTGTCGGTGGTGGCGTTCGAGCGCGGGGTGCCGCGTGAGTACGAGCTGCGCAGGCACACCTACGCGGAGCTGAAGGCACGTGGGCTGGGGGCGCAGGCCGCCCAGCACGTCATCAAGAAGACCCGTGACGCCTACACCACGTTGAAGGCGAACATCCGTGCCGGGAACCTCGGCAGGCCGGGCTCCAAGCGGAGGGTCAAGGCCGAGTCCAAGCCGATCACCTTCCGCGCCGAGGCCGCGCAACCATACGACGACAGGTGTCTGAGCTGGCAGCTGGACCAGCGGACCGTCAGCATCTGGACCACGGCCGGACGGCTCAAAGGCGTGCGGTTCGCGTGCTCGCCGGACGCGCTCACGACACTGCGCGCGCACCGCAGGGGCGAGTCCGATCTGATCGAGCGCGACGGCGCGTTCTACCTGTTCGCCACCTGCGACGTTCCCGAAGCACCACTGAACCAGAACCCCACCGGGTTCATCGGCGTGGATCTCGGCATCGCCAACATCGCCACCACCTCGACCGGCTACCGGGCCGCCGGGCGCGGTCTGAACCGGCACCGCAGGCGCCAGCTCGACCTGCGGCGCAAGTTGCAGGCCAAGGGCACCAAGGCCGCCAAGCGGCTGCTCAAGAAGCGTGCTCGCAAGGAGGCCCGGCACAGCGCCAACGTCAACCACATCGTTTCCAAGACCATCGTCACCGCCGCATGGGGGCACCTCCCGGCCGAAGGCTGGGGGAGCACCGGCTGCGGGATCGTCCTGGAGGACCTCACGGGCATCCGCGACCGGGTACGGCACCGCAAGGACCAGCGGACCACGGTGCACTCGTGGAGCTTCCACCAGCTCGGCCAGTACATCGCGTACAAGGCCAGGCGGGCCGGAGTGCCGCTGGTGTACGTCGACCCGGCGTACACCAGCCGGCAATGCTCCCAGTGCCGTCACATCGACCGGAAGAACCGCGTCGACCAGGCAAGATTCGCCTGCCGCGCCTGCGGGACCGTCCTGCACGCGGATGTCAACGCGTCCCACAACATCGCCCACAAGGGCGAGACCGTGTGGACAGCGGGGCGTGAGTCACGCGTCCCAGCCGCCCCATAGGTGGCTCAGACGTGGGAGGCCACGCGACAGCCAGCCGCGCCCTACCCACAAGCCCGGCCTCTTCAGGGCTCTTCAGGGCCGGGTCAAGTTGACGAAACGCCCTGCTCCGGGCACATCCGGCAAGCACGGACGGAACGGAAGCGGACGCGGCGGTGACGACCCCGAGACCCCTGCCGCGCGACGGTCGTCGAACGGGCAGGTGAACCGGCAGGTGAACGCCGTGGCCGGGATGATCCGGTCGGTGACCGGTTGTCGTCGAAACCCGGACAGCGTCGTTGTGCTCGTAGACAATGACGCCAGTTCGGCCCCGCCGGGGGCGGCGCGACCACGGACCGACCAGGAGCCGCCAGATGAGCAAGCAGGGCGCACCCGCACAGCCGCACCGGCCCGACGACGGCTGGTGGGACACGGTGTACGACGGCCCGGCGGGCACCCTCCCCGACACCCCGCACGCCGACCCGGGGGACGGCAGCGTGGACGACTGGTTCGACACGGCGGCCGGACTGATCGGACAGCAGCGCACGGCGGAGCCGGAGCCGCAGCCGGAGCCGGAACCTGTGACCGAGGCGGAGGCCGAGCCCTCGGCGGAGACTTCGGCGAAGCGGGACAGCATCGACGACTGGTTCGACACCGCGGTCGGGGTGATCGAGGGGACCGCCGGGATCGGGCGTCAGCGCACCTCCACC
>NZ_JAFLNG010000266.1 GCF_017427025.1 Streptomyces sp. FH025 | reverse complement strand
CGTCCCTCAACGCGGTCGGCACGGTTGCACTGCACTCCGCTTCGATCGTACGCGTGCGCGATCGACGGCTGTCAAGGGTGGACGGGGGGCGATCGGGGCCGGTCGGGGCATGTCAGAAAAGCGACAGGAGATCGCAACAGTGCGGCAATGAAGCATGGTTGACGGACCGCGCGGCCGACTGCTCAACTTGAGGCCATGTACGCCGAGCAGCCCCTGGTCACCCGCGACCACATCGACTTCGGTCGGGTGTGGTCCGCGGCGTGTCGCGGCTGACCTGGCAGCGGGCCGCCCTTCCGGCCCCTGATTCCGCTCGGCCCTGATCTCCCGCGGGGAGTCCTCCCTCGGTTTGCCCCGTAGCGGGCCGGGAACCGCCGTCCGCACCCGTGACGGCACATCAGACACGCGCTGCCGCCGCCGACTTCACCGCCCCCGCACCGCACTCCGGCCCGCTCCGCCCTCCACCGTCACGTACCCGCACCCGAATCCGCGCCCGTGCTCGACGGCCGCTCCGCCGCGGCCTCCTCCGGTCTGCCCACCCGCAATCGCCGGACCCCGCTCACCGAAAGGTTTCGCCATGCCCGTCGAATTCCTCGGCATCGCCGCCACCGGCGATGGCTCGGAGACCAGCCCGCGCACCACCGCCGCCTTCGACCGCGACTACACCCTGCGGCTGGCCCGGGCGCACGAGGATCACGGCTGGGACCGGGTGCTCTTCGCGTACGGCTCCGGCGCCCCGGAGCCGGCGGCCGCGGCGGCCTTCCTCGCCTCGCACCTCGACAGGCTGCAGATCCTGCTCGCGCACCGGCCGAACGTCTCCTACCCGACCTTCGCCGCCAAGACCTTCGCGACCCTGGACCAGATCAGCGAGGGCCGGCTGACCGTCCACTTCATCACCGGCGGCACCGACCACGAGCAGCAGCGCGAGGGCGACTTCCTGACCAAGGACCAGCGCTACGAGCGCACCCGCGAGTACATCGGCATCGTGAAGAAGGCGTGGACCAGCCGGGAGCCCTTCGACCACGAGGGCCCGCACTACCGCTTCAACGACTTCGTCTCCGACGTCTTCCCCGTCCAGCAGCCGCGCCCGGCGGTCTCCTTCGGCGGCTCCTCGGAGGCCGCCTACGCGGCGGGCGGCGCCGAGGCGGACATCTACTGCCTCTGGGGCGAGCCGCTGGCCCGCACCGCCGAGCAGATCGAGCGGGTGAAGGAGGCGGCCCGGGCCGCCGGACGGACCGACCAGCCGCGGATCCAGGTGGCGTTCCGGCCGATCATCGCGCCGACCGAGGAACTGGCCTGGGAGAAGGCGCACCGGACGGTGGCCGCGATCAAGGCCCGCCGGGAGAGCGGGAAGTCCGACCCCCGGCGCCGCTCGGCCGGCGCCCAGCCCGAGAACACCGGCTCGCAGCGGCTGCTGGAGATCGCCGAGGCCGGCGAGCGCTACGACCGCGCGCTGTGGACCCCGACCGCTGCGGCCACCGGCGGCGCGGGCAACTCCAACGCGCTGGTCGGCACCCCGGAGACGGTCGCCCAGGCGCTGCTGGACTACTACGACCTCGGCGTGGACATCCTCTCCGCGCGCGGCTACGACCTGCTGGACGACGCGATCGACTTTGGCCGCTACGTCATCCCGATCGTCCGCGAGGAGGTCGCCAAACGGGACGCCGCCAAGGCCGAGGCGGCGGCGCGCGCCGAGCGCGACCGGCACCAGCTGATCGCGGTGCAGGCGTGAGCGGTGCAGGCGTGAGCGGCGCCGGCCGCGCTCCCGTGGCCGAGTTCCGCAAGGTCGCCCTGGACGACCCGCTGGTCGAGCCGCTGCTGCGCGAGCTCACCCACGAGTACGTCACGCGCTACGGCCCCGGCGCGCACGAGGAGATGACCCGCTACCCGGGCGAGGCCTTCGCCGAGCCGCACGGCGTGCTGCTGCTCCTGCTGGAGGACGGCGAGCCGGTGGCCGGCGGCGCCTACAAGCGGTACGACGCGGACACCGCCGAGGTGAAGCGGATGTGGACGCACTCGGCGCACCGCCGCCGCGGCCTGGCCCGCCGGGTGTTGGTCGAGCTGGAGCGGACGGCGGCCGCCGCCGGCTACCGCCGGATCTACCTCACCACCGGCCCGCGCCAGCCCGAGGCCAAGGGCCTCTACCTGGCGGCCGGCTACACGGCGCTGTTCGACGTCACCGCCGATCCTCTGACCATCGGCCCGCTCCCCTTCGAGAAGCGACTTCCTCTCGTCCAGGCGTAGTCGACCGCTCTGACCCGAACCTCCTGAAAGGCCCTCCGTGAGAACCACCACCGTCCGCCGCCGCCTGCTCGCGGTCACCGCCCTGCTGCCGGTGCTGGCGCTGGCCGCGTGCGGCTCGGACCCGAAGATCGAGGGCGCGCCGGGGGCGAGTGGGCCCGCCGCCAGTGCCACCGAGGACGTCGTCTCCGGCCTGAGCCGCTCGGAGGCCGCCGCCGGGCTGCTGCCCGAGGAGGTGCGCAAGGCCGGCGTGATCAAGTTCGGTACGTCCTTCGGCTCGCCGCCGAGCTCCTTCTACGCCGACCAGGCCACCAAGAAGCCGGCCGGCATCGACGTCGACTTCACCGACGCGGTGGCCAAGCTGCTCGGCGTGACCGTGCAGCGCGAGGAGGCCGCCTTCGAGACCATCCTGCCCGCCCTGGACAGCGGCAAGTTCGACGTCGGCACCGGCAACTTCGGGGTCACCACCGCGCGCCTGAAGACCGTCGACTTCGTCACCTACATCGACGACGGCCAGGGCTTCGCGGTGAAGAAGGACAACACGGCGATCCAGCCGATCACCGACCTGGTCCAGCTCTGCGGGCTGACCATCGGCACCAGCGCGGGCACCACCTTCGAGACCACGCTCAACACCAAGAAGAACGTCTGCGCCGACGCCGGGAAGAAGCCGTACGAGGTCAAGGCGTTCAGCGAGAGCGGCGCCCTGCTGACCGGCCTGCAGCAGGGCCGGGTCGACATCGAGATGTCCACCATCAACGGCCTGCGCCACCTGACCGCGCAGGAATCCACCGGGCTGCGCTTCCTCAACGAGTTCCACCGGCTGGACGTCGGCTTCGCCTTCAAGAAGGGCTCCAAGCTCACCCCGGCCTTCCAGGCGGCGGTCAACCAGCTGATCAAGGACGGGACGTACGACCGGATCCTCAAGAAGTGGGGGGTCGCCGAGTCGGCGATCAAGGAGTCCCAGATCAGCCCGCCCGAGCACCCCTGAGCCGAAGGCTGCCCACGGCAGCCGAGGGCCCCGTCCAAGGAGTCCCCGATGACCGTCAGTATCGAGACACCGACCGCGTCGAGACGCACGGCCACGGCCGGCCTCGACCCCGACGAGCTGGCCGGCCTGCGGACCGTCCCCGCCCGGCACCCCTGGCGCTGGGCGGCCGGCCTCGCCGCACTCGTCATCCTCGTCCAGTTCGCCCACGGCCTGGCCACCAACCCCGGCTGGGACTGGCCCACCTTCCGGCGCTACTTCACCGCCGACATCATCCTCCAGGCGATCGGCCGCACCCTCGAACTCACCGCCTACGGCACCGTGCTGGGCTTCGCGCTGGGCGCCGTGGTGGCCGCGATGCGGCTGTCCCGCAGCGCGATCCTCCAGACCATCGCCTGGGCGTACGTCTGGGCGTTCCGCTCGATCCCGCTGATCGTGCAGCTGGTGTTCTGGTTCAACCTCTCCTACCTCTACAAGCGGTTCGGCTTCGGCATCCCGTTCGGCCCGACCTTCGGCGAGTTCGAGACGGTCGGCGTGCTCGGCGCGCTCGGCGCGGCGGTGCTCGGCCTCGGGCTGCACCAGGCCGCGTTCGCCGCCGAGATCATCCGCGGCGGCATCATCGCGGTGGAGGGCGGCCAGCGCGAGGCCGCCGCCGCGCTCGGCATCCCGCGGCTGCGGCAGGCCTGGCGGATCGTGCTGCCGCAGGCCATGCGCGGCATCCTGCCCGCCGCCGCCAACGAGGTGATCTCGCTGCTCAAGGGCACCTCGGTGGTCTACGTGATGGCCATCGGCGAGCTCTTCTACCAGGCCCAGGTGATCTACGGCCGGACCGGCCGGGTGGTGCCGCTGCTGATGGTCGCCACCGTCTGGTACGTGGTGCTGACCACCGTGCTGTCGATCGGCCAGTACTACGTCGAGCGCTACTTCGCCCGCGGCGCCCAGCGCACCCCGCCGCCCACCCCGCTCCAGCGCCTCCGGGCCTTCGTGCGCAGCCTGCCGACCCGTACCCCGACCGCCCGCACCCCCGGAGGACGTCCATGACCACGCTGACCGAGTCCGAGGCGGCGCCGATGGTGCAGGTTCGCGGCCTGCACAAGAGCTTCGGCCCGCTGGAGGTCCTGCGCGGGGTCGACCTGGACGTCCCGGCCGGCTCGGTGACGGTGGTGCTCGGCCCGTCGGGCTCCGGCAAGTCCACCCTGCTGCGCTCGATCAACCACCTGGAGAAGCTCGACCGCGGCTACGTCGCCATCGACGGCGAGCTGATCGGCTACCGGCGCTCCGGCGACCGGCTGCACGAGCTCAAGGAGCGCGAGGTGCTGCGCCAGCGCACCGGGATCGGCTTCGTGTTCCAGAACTTCAACCTGTTCCCGCACCTGACCGTGCTGGAGAACCTGGTCGAGGCGCCGATCGCCGCGCTGGGCCGGCCCCGGGCCGAGGCCAGGGCCGCGGCCCTGGCGCTGCTGGAGCGGGTCGGGCTGGCCGACAAGGCCGCCGCCTACCCCCGGCAGCTGTCCGGCGGGCAGCAGCAGCGGGTGGCGATCGCCCGGGCGCTCGCCCTGGAGCCCAAGGTGCTGCTGTTCGACGAGCCCACCTCGGCGCTCGACCCGGAGCTGGTCGGCGAGGTGCTGGACGTCATCAAGGACCTGGCCTCGACCGGCACCACGATGATCGTGGTCACCCACGAGATCGGCTTCGCCCGCGAGGTCGCCGACACGGTCGTCTTCATGGACGGCGGAGTGGTGGTCGAGCAGGGCCCGCCCGCCGAGGTCCTGGACCGCCCGCAGCACGAACGCACCCGGGCCTTCCTGGCCAAGGTGCTCTAACCAGCCCAGTAAGTCCCCTTCACCGAGCAGGAGTTCCGCCATGTCCCTACCCCGTCGCGCCCTCGTGACCGCAGCCGGCGCGTTCGCCGCCGCCCTCGCCCTGACCGGCTGCGGCAGCGGCGCCACGGGCGCCTCGGCGGACCTCGCCCCGGCCAAGGGCAGCACCGCTCCGAACGGAACCGTGGTGAACCTGTCGCCCAACCAGAACCGGGTCACCACGCCCAAGGTCGACGCGATCGCGGCACTGGTCCCGGAGGAGATCAGAAAGAAGGGCACACTGAGCGTCGTCGACTCCCTCGGCTCCACCCCGCCGCTGGACTTCTACGCCGACGACGACAAGACCGTCATCGGGGTCGAGCCGGACATCGCCTACTTGATCGGCGACGTGCTCGGCCTCAAGGTCGAGATCAACTCGGGCTCCTGGGAGAACATCTTCGTCGGCCTGGACAGCGGCAAGTACGACGCCGGCCTGTCCAACATCACCGTCACCGAGGAGCGCAAGGAGAAGTACGACTTCGCCACCTACCGGCTGGACATCCTCGGCTTCGAGGCGAAGAAGGGCAGCGGGCTGAAGGTCACCGGCGCCAAGGACCTCGCGGGCAAGAGCGTCGGCGTCGGCACCGGCACCAACCAGGAGAAGCTGCTGATCTCCTGGAGCGAGGAGAACGTCAGGAACGGCCTCAAGCCGATCGACATCAAGTACTTCTCGGGCACCGAGTTCTACCTCGCGCTCTCCTCCGGCCGGATCGACGTCTACGTCGGCCCCAACCCCAGCCTGGCCTTCCACGTCGCGCAGACCGGCGAGACCGAGATCGTCGGCACCTACTCGGGCGGCGGTGCGGACGTCCTCGGCAAGATCGCGGCGACCACCCACAAGGACAACGGCCTGGTCAAGGCGCTCAACGGCGCCATCAACGAGGTGATCAAGAACGGGACGTACGGGCAGGTGCTCAAGCGCTGGGGCCTGGACAACGAGGCCGTGAAGACCTCCGAGATCAACCCGCCCGGCCTGCCCAAGCCCAAGCAGTAGGCCCGGACCGGGAGAGCCCGCTCCTCGTTCACCCGTTCGTCCCTGACCGCCGCTAAGGTGACCCCTCCGGCGGCGAACGAGGGACGGACGCGGCCGAGTTGGGGGAGGGCATGCGCAAGGGAGACGTGCTCGGCGGCCGCTTCCGGCTGGACGAGTGGCTGGGCCGGGGCGGGTTCGGCGTGGTCTGGCTGGCGACCGACACCGTGCTGGACCGCGAGGTCGCGGTGAAGCTGCTGCTGGCCGAGCACGCCTCCGACCGGGAGGCCGTCGGGCGGTTCGTCCGCGAGGCCAAGGTGGCCGGCGGCCTCTCCAACCCGCACATCGTGACCGTGCACGACTACGGCCGGGTCGTCGATGCCGACGGGGAGACCGGGGAGGCCGGGGAGACCCACTACCTGGTGATGGAGCTGGTCCGCGGCCGGGCGCTGTCCGCGATCCTCAAGGACGGCCTGCCCGACCACGGGCGCGCCCTCACCTGGATGGGGCAGGTCTGCGAGGCGCTCGACGCGGCGCACCGCAACGGCGTCATCCACCGGGACATCAAGCCCGAGAACGTCATGGTCGCCGAGGACGGGGACCGGGCCAAGGTGCTGGACTTCGGCATCGCCCGGCTGCTCACCCAGTCCACCGGGCTCACCTCCACCGGCAACGTGGTCGGCACCGTGCCGTACCTGGCGCCCGAGTGCTGGTCCGGTGGCACCGTGGACGGCCGGGCCGACCTCTACGCGCTCGGCGTGATGCTGTACGAGATCAGCACCGGCCGGCGGCCGTTCCGCGCCGACTCCCCGTACGAGTACATGAACAAGCACCTGCACGAGACCCCGCCCCGGGTGCGCGGCAAGGACCCGGCGCTGGCCGACCTGGTCGCCCAGCTGCTCGCCAAGCGGCCCGCGGACCGGCCGGCCGGCGCCGCCGAGGTGCTGGAGCGACTGCGCCGGATCCGGCCGGGCATGCTGCGGCCGGACGACCCGAGCCCGGAACAGCTGCGCCGGCGGGCCGACCAGGCCTGGCAGCGCGGCGCCGAGGGCGAGGCCGGGGAGGCCGTGGAGATGCTGCGGCGGCTCGTCCCCGACTTCGCCCGGATCTGCGGCCCGGCCGACCCGCGGACCCTTCGCACCTGCCACGACCTGGCCCTCTGGCTGGCCCGGGACGGCCACCGGGGCACCGCCGTCGAGCTGCTGGACGCGCTGGCGCAGGAGGGCGGGGCCGCCCCGGAGGCCCGGGCCGACGCCCGGCGCGACCTCGCGCACTGGCAGCGGGAGGCCGCCCGGCTCGGCCCCGGCCCGGCCCTGGCGCTAAGCCTGCGGGTGCTGCTGGGCGGCGGCGCGCAGGGCGGCTGAGCCGCCGTCCGGGATCGGGTCGCCGTGCCCGAACACCACCGTCTCCACCGGCAGCGCGGCCAGCCGGTGGAAGGAGGCGAGGGCCAGAGCCGGGTCGGTGTTGAACACCCCCGGCATGGTCCGCCCCTGGACGTTGGCCGCCAGGTCCCCGGTGAACAGCACCCCGGGGCCGGGCAGGTGCAGCGCGATGCTGCCGTCGGTGTGCCCGGGCACGTGCACGACCACCGCGCCGCCGCCGATGTCCAGCACGTCGCCCTCCTCGACCTCGCGGTGCACCGGGCAGGGCTCGGCGGGCGGGACCGGCGGCAGGCCCGCCCACAGCTCCTGCTCGAAGGGGCTCAGCACGGGCGGCACCGGCGGCTGCTCGCGCCGGATCACCGGCGCGTCCAGCCGGTGCGCCACCACCTCGGCGGACCAGCGGAGGGCGAGCTCGGCGGCCGAGCCGGTGTGGTCCTCGTGGTGGTGGGTGAGCACGATCCGGCGCAGCGCGGCGGGCTCCAGCCCGATGGTGCGGATGGCCTCCTCGATCCCCTTCGCCGACCCGGCGATGCCGGTGTCGACCAGGGTCAGTCCGTGCGCGTCCCGCCAGAGGTAGGCGGTCCCGAACTCCAGTGTGATCATGTGCAATTCGTTGCGTACCCGGGTGATCTCCATGTCCGGATAGTGCGCCCCGCGGGGCTCCGGCACGCGCACGTTCGCCCTGGGCGTGCGCGATCCGCCCTTCAGGACGCTCTGGTCCGCCGCCCGGTGCGTTGATATACCTCGTTGCCGGAGTCGGGAGCGGTGTCCGTGCCGCCCCGGCGAGCTGCGACGAAAGGCTGGTGACGGATCGATGAAGTTCCTCCGCGTCGGACCCCCGGGTGCCGAGCGCCCGGTCGTACTGGGCGAGGACGGCACCGCGTACGACCTCTCCGGGCGGGCCCGCGACCTCGACGGGGCCTTCCTGTCCGGGCTGGACACCGCCGCACTGGCCCGGGACGTGGCCGCCGGCGTGCTGCCGGCGGTGGACCTGGCCGGGCAGAGGGTGGGCGCGCCGGTGGCCCGGCCGGGCAAGGTGGTCGGCATCGGGCTCAACTACCGCGACCACGCGGCCGAGGCCGGGGCGGCGATCCCGGCCGAGCCGGTGATCTTCCTCAAGCCGAGCTCGACCGTGGTCGGCCCGTACGACGAGGTGCTGGTGCCGCGCGGCGGCGAGAAGACCGACTACGAGGCCGAGCTGGCCGTCGTGATCGGCCGCACCGCCCGCTACCTGGACGGGCACGAGGCGGCCGCGGCGGCGATCGCGGGCTACACGATCGCCAACGACGTGACCGAGCGGGCCTTCCAGTTCGAGCGCGGAGGCCAGTGGGACAAGGGCAAGTCGGCGGAGACCTTCACCCCGCTCGGGCCCTGGCTGGTCACCGCCGACGAGGTGGCCGACCCGCAGGCCCTGGCGCTGCGGCTGTGGGTCAACGGCGAGCGGCGGCAGGACGGCAACACCGCGGAGATGGTCTTCCCGGTGCTCGAACTCGTCCGCTACGTGAGCTGGTTCATGGTGCTGGAGCCCGGCGACGTGATCATCACCGGCACCCCGGCCGGAGTCACCCTGGGCCGCCCCGGCACGCCGTTCCTCGCCCCGGGCGACGTCGTCGAGATCGAGATCGACGGCCTCGGCCGCCAGCGCCAGGTGCTCGGCAAGGCCTGATCACCGGGTCTGATCACCGGGTCTGATCATCGGGTCTGATCGCCGCATCCGATCATCGGCCCGCCCCGACCCTTGGCACGGGGGTCGGGAAGCCCGGGAAGGCCGCTACCGCCCGCCCAGCACCGCGCGCAGCCGCTCGGCCCGCTGCGCCCGCGGGCCCTCCAGCGCCAGCAGCCCCGCCAGCACCTGCGCCGTCTGCGGATCGTGCAGCGCCGTCGCCGCCGCCATCGCCGTGAACTGGTCCACCAGCCAGTCCCGCAGCTCCGCCACCGGCAGCGCGCGCCCCTCGTCCAGCCAGCTCAGCGACGCGCCCTCGACCACCGCGATCCAGGAGCGCACCAGCAGGGTCAGCCGAGGCCCGGCCTCCCGTACGCCCAGGTGCCGCAGGGTCCGCTTGAGCGCCGCCCGGCGGACGTCGTCCACGATCGCCGAGGTCCGGGCCGTCTCCACCACCGAACCGCCGCGCAGCAGCGCGGAGTAGCCGGCGTCGTGCTCGGCCACGAAGGCGAAGTAGCCGTCCAGTACGGCCGCCAGCTGCTCGGACGGCGTCCCGGCCAGCGGGACGGCGAACCGGCTGGTCAGCTCGTCGGCCGCGGTGCGCAGCGCGGCCTCGTACAACTGCTGCTTGCCGCCC
>NZ_JAFLNG010000265.1 GCF_017427025.1 Streptomyces sp. FH025 | reverse complement strand
GGAACCACTGCTGCGGGGGGAGCGCGGTGGCCGCGGCGGCGAGGCGCTTGGTGCGGTCGGCGCGTTCCTCCCGGCTCATGGTGAGGGCGGTGTTCAGCGCCTCGGCGGTGGCGATGACGTCGTAGGGGTTGACGGTGAGGGCGTCCGCGGCGAGTTCGGCGTGGGCGCCCGCCTCGCGGGAGAGGACGAGGGCGCAGCCGTCGTCGGAGACCACGGGGACTTCCTTGGCGACCAGGTTCATGCCGTCCCGGATGGGGTTGACCAGGGCGACGTCGGCCAGCCGGTAGGCGGCGAGGGAGCGCGGGAAGTCGTCGTGGACGTGCAGGATCAGGGGCTGCCAGGTGGGGGTGGCGAACTCGGCGTTGATCTCCCGGGCCAGGTGTTCCACGGCCGCGGTGTAGTCGCGGTACTCGGCCAGGTCGGTGCGGGACGGGTAGGCGAAGGCGATGTGCACCACCCGGTCGTGCCATTCGGGGCGGGTGCGGAGCAGGTGCCGGTACGCCTGGAACCCGCGGACGATGTTCTTGCTCAGCTCGGTGCGGTCGACCCGGACGATCGTGCGGCGGCCGCCGACCGCCTCGCGCAGGGCGGCGAGGCGCTCGTCGACGTCGGGGCGGTGGGCGCGTTCGCGCAGGAAGTCGGCGTCGGCGCCGAGGGCGTGGACGCCGAGGAGGGTGGTGCGGCCCTCGTGCGTGACGGTGAGGGCCCGGTGGTCGACGGTGGCGCCGAGGAGGTCGGCGCAGCAGGCGGCGAAGGCGCGGGCCCAGCGTTCGGTGAGGAAGCCGGCCCGGTCGGCGCCCAGGATGCCGGTGAGGACGGCGCGGGCGACGTCGTCGGGGAGCAGCCGGTAGTACTCGGGCGGGGCCCAGGGGGTGTGCGAGAAGTGGCCGATCCGCAGGTCGGGGCGGGCCTCGCGGAGCAGGGCCGGGGCGAGGGAGAGGTGGTAGTCCTGGACGAGGACCGCGGCGTTCGGGGCGGCTTCGGCGGCCAGGGCCTCGGCGAAGGCGGCGTTGTAGGCCCGGTAGGCGGCCCACTGGGTGCGGAACCCGGCGTCGAAGGAGGGCGCGGTGGGGGTCGCGTAGAGCAGGTGGTGGACGAACCAGAGGGTGGAGTTGGCGACGCCGTTGTAGGCGTGGGCGAAGGTCTCCGGGTCGATGTCCAGCATCCGTACGGCCTGGCCGCCGACGTCGTGGCCGGCCAGGTCGAGGCGGCCGCGGGGGGCCTCCCGGGCGGCTCTGCGGTCCGCGTCGTTCAGGGCGGCGCAGACCCAGACGGCGTTCGGGTCGCCGATCGCGGACAGGCCGGAGACCAGGCCTCCGCCGCCTCGGCGCAGGGTCAGCGTGCCGTCGTCGGTGGTGCTGAACGACACCGGTCCCCGGTTGGAGGCCACCAGGACGGGGGCGGTGCCGGTCTGACGTGAGTCGGCCATGTGTCCTCTTCTGCGTCTACCCGTTCACCCGTTGGGATGGAATCCGAGCGTACGGCGGAGCGGAGCGCGGCGCAGCAGTACAGTTCGGAAACCTGCGATACGCAGCGGTCAGGGCTTGGCCGCCATGAGGCTCCGCAGGGGTCGAGTGGGAAGCCTCCTCTTCGAGAGGGGGAGGAGTCACGAGTGGCATGTTGCCGGTCGGCAGACATTGCAAACCAGCCGCCGGAGTAGCCGGCGAAACCGCAGCGGCCGCACTGCTCGGGTCTGTCACCCGTCGGTGCGGCGCTTCGCGTATTCGGGGACGGTGTGCATCGGGGGGCGTTCGAGGGCGGTCACGGGGTGGGTGTGGGCGGTGAACTCGCGGGTGTCCGGGTCGCGGGTGAACTGGGTGAGGTGCGGGTGGACGAGGTCGGCGGAGGCCTTGAGGCGGTGGGTGCGGTCGAGGCGTTCCAGGGCGGTGCGGTAGATGGTGGCGGCCATCCGGCCGAGGGCCTGGCCGTCCTGGTGGCGGTGGTGCCGGACGCCGACGTCGACCTGGGCCAGGGCGTCCAGCCCGACGAGTTCCAACGCGTCGACCAGCAGGCCGAGTTCGACGCCGTAGCCGGTGGGGAAGGGCAGCCGTTCGAGCAGTGAGCGGCGGGCCGCGTACTCGCCGCCGAGGGGCTGGACGAAGCCGGCGAGCTCGGGCCAGTGGAGGTTGAGGAGGGGGCGGGCGACGAGTTCGGTGACCCGGCCGCCGCCGGCCGGCACGACCGCGCCCGACTCGGTCTCCAGCGGGCGGTCGTACATGGCCTTGACCAGGTGGATGGACTCGTCGGTCAGGAGCGGGCCGATGATGCCGGAGACGAAGGCCGGGTCGAACTCGCGCAGGTCGGCGTCCACGAAGCAGACGATGTCGCCGTGGGTGACCAGCAGGGAGCGCCAGAGCACCTCGCCCTTGCCGGGGACGGCGGGCAGCCGGGGCAGGATGGCGTCGCGGTGCTCGACCCGGGCGCCGGCCTCGGCGGCGACGGCGGCGGTGGCGTCGGTGGAGCCGGAGTCGACCACGACGAGTTCGTCGACGAGCGGTATGCGCTCCATGAGTTCGCGGCGGATGGTGCGGACGATGTCGCCGACGGTGGCCTCCTCGTCCAGGGCGGGGAGGACGACGCTGACGGTGTGGCCGGTGCGCTGCTTGGCCTCCAACAGGGCGTGCACCGGCCGGTCGGTCGCGCTCCAGGAACGGCGGCGCAGCCAGGACGCCGCCTGCGGGAGGAGCGCGGGGGTCGGTTCGGCGGGCACGGACTCTCCTCGGCGGGTTCGGGTGGGACGTGTCATCTCGCGTGGCGGACGGTCCCGTTCGGGGTTGACGCCTTCGGATACAGTCTTCGTACAGCGGTCGGACCTTTGCACGCCGGGGTCTCCGCTGAGCACCACCACAATTTCACAAGCTCATCCAGAGGGACTGAGGGAACGGCCCGTTGACGTCCCGGCAACCTTCTCGCTCGGCTGTCGTCGACAGGCCCCGGCGGGACAGGTGCCAATTCCGGCCTGTGGCGCGACCGCGCCACGGGGAAGATGAGGAGAGAGGCCTCCGCCATCATGGCTATCGACACCGTCGCACCCTCCCCCACCGTTGACCTCGGCCCGGCCGCCGCGCTGTCCTGTCGGGAGTGCGGCACCCGCTTCCCCCTCGGTCCCAGTTTCGCCTGCCTGGAGTGCTTCGGGCCGCTGGAGATCGCGTACGAGTTCGGCAGCGAGGGCGCGGAGGAGCTGCGCAAGCGGATCGAGGCCGGTCCGACGTCGATCTGGCGCTACGCGCCGCTGCTGCCGGTTCCGGCCGACGTCGCCTCGAAGCCGAACCTGAACCCGGGCTGGACCCCGCTGGTGAAGGCGGACAACCTGGGCCGGGAGCTCGGTTTCACCGCGCAGCTGCACATCAAGGACGACTCGGGCAACCCGACGCACTCGTTCAAGGACCGGGTGGTGGCCTGCGCCATCGAGGCCGCCCGGGCGTTCGGCTACACCACGCTGTCCTGCTCCTCGACCGGCAACCTGGCCGGCGCGGTGGGGGCGGCGGCGGCCAGGGCCGGGTTCCGCTCGTGCGTGTTCATCCCGCACGACCTGGAGCAGGGCAAGGTCGTGATGGCCGGGGTGTACGGCGGCGAGCTGGTCGGCATCGAGGGCACCTACGACGACGTGAACCGCTTCTGCTCGGAGCTGATCGGGGACCCGGCCGGCGAGGGCTGGGGCTTCGTGAACGTCAACCTGCGCCCCTACTACGGCGAGGGCTCGAAGACGCTGGCGTACGAGATCTGCGAGCAGCTCGGCTGGCGGCTGCCGGAGCAGATCGTCATCCCGGTCGCCTCGGGCTCCCAGCTGACGAAGATCGACAAGGGCCTGCAGGAGCTGATCAGGCTCGGGCTGGTGGAGGACCGGCCGTACCGGATCTTCGGCGCCCAGGCCGAGGGCTGCTCGCCGGTGTCGGGCGCCTTCAAGGCGGGCCGGGACGTGATCAAGCCGGTCAAGCCGGACACCATCGCCAAGTCGCTGGCGATCGGCAACCCGGCGGACGGCCCGTACGTGCTGGACATCGCCCGCCGGACCGGCGGTGCGGTCGAGGACGTGACGGACGCGGAGGTCGTGGCGGCGATCCGGCTGCTGGCCCGGACCGAGGGGATCTTCGCGGAGACCGCCGGCGGGGTGACCGTCGGCGTGCTGAAGAAGCTGGTCGAGACCGGTCAGCTGGACCCGTCCAAGGAGACCGTCGCGATCAACACCGGTGACGGCCTGAAGACGCTGGACGCCGTCTCCGACGCCGGGATGACCGCCGTCATCCGCCCGACGCTGGAGTCCTTCCGCTCCGCCGGTCTCGCGTCCGCCTGAACCACCCCCACACCCCGCTAGGAGAGCCATGAGCGCCACCGTCCGCATCCCCACCATCCTGCGCACCTACACCGGCGGCTCGGCCGAGGTGACCGCCGAGGGCGTCACCCTGGCCGAGGTCATCGCCGACCTGGAGAAGAACCACGAGGGCATCTCGGCCCGCATCCTGGACGACGCCGGCAAGCTGCGCCGCTTCGTCAACGTGTACGTGAACGACGACGACGTGCGCTTCGAGCAGGGGCTGGAGACCGAGATCAAGGACGGCGCCAAGGTCTCGATCATTCCGGCGGTGGCCGGCGGCTGCTGAGCCGTTCCGGCCCGCGCTCCGGCCGCCCGCACGTACGGAATTCCGCTCTCCGTACGTGCGGGCGGCCGCTCGCATTCCGGCTGGAATATTTCCGGGTCAAGTCGGAGTAGAGTGTGGCTCGAATGGGAACAGCGTCGCCCCTCTCCGATCGTGCGGTGTTTCGCCGGGGTTGCCCGGACGCTGAGACCGGCCCGGGTCCCGGGCCGGGAAACATGTCAGGCAGATGTCAGAATTCCTGCGGCGATTTTGAGTAATTCGTCCGCTATGTCCGGTGCGAAATGCCGACTTTCTCCCGATTTGTTCGCTCTTGTCTCTTGACGGGGCTGCGGAATTACCGGCGGTTGGCCCTGTTGCAGAGGGCGTCGATCCGGATACATTCAGCCGCGGTCGACGTAATCACCCGCCCATCGGAAGCCGTCCGGCGCTCCGTGCGGGGGGTTGCGGCGTGCACGGCTGCGCCCAGGGGGGGTTCCCCGGGCCGGCCTTCAACCAGACCCGGGCCCGCGACCTGCGGGCGCGTGAAGGGCCAGCACAGCACTAGGGGAGTTCGGAATGGCTCAGGGCACCGTCAAGTGGTTCAACGCGGAGAAGGGCTACGGCTTCATCGCGGTCGACGGTGGTGCGGACGTCTTCGTCCACTACAGCGCGATCCAGATGGACGGCTACCGCACCCTCGAGGAGGGCCAGCGGGTCGAGTTCGAGATCTCCCAGGGACAGAAGGGCCCGCAGGCGGACATGGTCCGCGCGGTCTGACCCCCTTCCGCTCCAGGAGCTCGGCGCGGCCCACGGCTGGTGACCACTCGCTTCTCGGTGGGCCCGTACGACACGCGTCGTACGGGCCCACCGGCGTTTCCGGAGGGGCCCGTCCGCGTTCCCGGACGGGCTCAGCGGCGGCTCGCGGGTTGGCGATTGGGCTTGCACTCGACCACCCGGAGTGCTAATCATTGGCGTTAGCACTCACAGCTTGAGAGTGATAAGCGGACCGGGTCGGTGAGGTCTCGGGGAGCGGTAGGGGAATGGACCCCCGCACACCCGGACCGTCCGTCGCGGGCACCCCTTGGTCCGAGCAGTCGACCGTGTCCCGGAGGACCACTTCAGATGGCCAAGATCATCGCCTTTGATGAGGAAGCTCGCCGCGGCCTTGAGCGTGGCATGAACCAGCTCGCCGACGCAGTGAAGGTCACGCTCGGCCCCAAGGGTCGCAACGTCGTGCTGGAGAAGAAGTGGGGCGCCCCCACGATCACCAACGACGGTGTCTCCATCGCCAAGGAGATCGAGCTCGAGGACCCGTACGAGAAGATCGGTGCGGAGCTCGTCAAGGAGGTCGCCAAGAAGACGGACGACGTCGCGGGTGACGGCACCACCACCGCCACCGTGCTGGCCCAGGCCCTGGTTCGCGAGGGTCTGCGCAACGTCGCCGCCGGCGCCAACCCGATGGCTCTGAAGCGCGGCATCGAGAAGGCCGTCGCCGCCGTCTCCGACCAGTTGCTGGCCCAGGCCAAGGACGTGGAGACCAAGGAGCAGATCGCCTCCACCGCCTCCATCTCCGCCGCCGACACCCAGATCGGCGAGCTGATCGCCGAGGCCATGGACAAGGTCGGCAAGGAAGGCGTCATCACCGTCGAGGAGAGCAACACCTTCGGCCTGGAGCTCGAGCTCACCGAGGGCATGCGCTTCGACAAGGGCTACATCTCCGCCTACTTCGCCACCGACCTGGAGCGCATGGAGGCGACGTTCGAGGACCCGTACATCCTCATCGCCAACTCCAAGATCGGCTCGGTCAAGGACCTGCTGCCGCTGCTGGAGAAGGTCATGCAGAGCGGCAAGCCGCTCGTCATCATCGCCGAGGACGTCGAGGGCGAGGCCCTGTCGACCCTGGTCGTGAACAAGATCCGCGGCACCTTCAAGTCCGTCGCCGTCAAGGCCCCGGGCTTCGGCGACCGCCGCAAGGCCATGCTCGGCGACATCGCCATCCTCACCGGCGGCACGGTCATCTCCGAGGAGGTCGGCCTCAAGCTGGAGAACGCCGGCATCGACCTGCTGGGCACCGCCCGCAAGGTGGTCATCACCAAGGACGAGACCACCATCGTCGACGGTGGCGGCGACAGCGAGCAGGTCGCCGGTCGCGTGAACCAGATCCGCGCCGAGATCGAGAACAGCGACTCGGACTACGACCGCGAGAAGCTCCAGGAGCGCCTCGCCAAGCTGGCCGGCGGCGTGGCCGTCATCAAGGCCGGCGCGGCCACCGAGGTGGAGCTCAAGGAGCGCAAGCACCGCATCGAGGACGCCGTCCGCAACGCCAAGGCCGCCGTCGAGGAGGGCATCGTCGCCGGTGGTGGCGTCGCCCTGCTGCAGGCCGGTGTCGCGTTCGACAAGCTGGATCTGGACGGCGACGAGGCCACCGGTGCCAACATCGTCAAGGTCGCGCTGGAGGCCCCGATCAAGCAGATCGCGACCAACGCCGGCCTGGAGGGTGGCGTCGTGGTGGAGAAGGTCCGCAACCTCCCCGCCGGCCACGGCCTGAACGCCGCCACCAACGAGTACGTCGACCTGGTCGCCGAGGGCATCATCGACCCGGCCAAGGTCACCCGCTCCGCGCTGCAGAACGCCGCCTCCATCGCGGCGCTGTTCCTCACCACCGAGGCCGTCATCGCCGACAAGCCGGAGAAGGCCGCCGCGGCCGCCGGCGGCGGCATGCCGGGCGGTGACATGGACTTCTGATCCTGATCGCGTTCGTGATCGGATCGGTTGATTCCTGATCGTGTGGGCGGTCCCCTTCGGGGGGGCCGCCCACACGGCGTTTCGGCGTTCTACCGGAGAATGGACGGATGGCTTCCGACGACATCGAGACCGCCCTGCACAACGCGCGGGCACTGATCCTGGCCGACCTCACCGCACGGGACGTGGCGGACGCCGCCGTCGTCTCGCTGGTGGAGCAGGCCGTCACGCACCGCCGCTGGTGGCTGGAACAGTGGCCGGACGGCACCGAGTACGTGCTCGGGCTGATCGCCCAGGACGTCCAGGACGCGCTGCTGGAGGCGTACGGGCGGTGGCCGCTGTGCACCGCCTGCGCGGCCGACGGGGACCCGCACGCGCTGAGCGTGGAGCCGGAGCTGGGGCCGGAGCCGCACTGGGTGTGCGGCAAGCAGGGCGCGGTGGTCGCGCCGGTGGGGGAGTTGCGGTAAGGCCCCAGGCCTAGAGCGTTTCGAGTTCGGCGGTCAGGTTGGCGCGGGCGGCGGCCGTGAAGCGCTCGCGGGCGGTGGGGGTGCGGTAGAGCGCGGGCAGGGCGAGGAGCTGGCGCAGGACGGCGGCCCGGCCGGCACGGAAGTCGGGCTCCGGGACGAAGCCGTACTCCGCCCGGACGGCGGCCGCGTACGCCGCGTACTCCCGCGGGGTGCCGCCGAGGACGGCGAGGTCCGCGTCGCAGAGCACCTCGCCGTTGCGGTCGCCCGGGGCCGGGTCGTGGGTGACGGTGAGCAGGACGAGGCGCTCGACCTCGGCGACCCGCTCGGCGGGCAGGCCGGCGGCGGTCAGCGCGCGGACCGCCAGGGCGGCGCTGCGCTCCTCGTTCTCGGTGCGGTCGGGCCGGTAGACGGCGTCGTGGAACCAGGCGGCGAGCCGGACGGCGTCCGGGTCGGCGGCGTGCCCGGCCAGCCCGTCGACGTGGCGCAGCACGGCGTGCAGGTGCTCGACGGTGTGGTAGCGGCGCTGGGGCTCCGACCAGCGGCGCAGCAGCTCCCGCCCGTACGGTTCGGGGTCGTCGGTGGTGCCGTGGCGGTGCAGCAGGGCGGTCCAGGCGGTGAGCAGGATGTCGGTCGGCATGGCGCTCATTGTGTCGGCCGGATCCGGTGGACGGGATGTGCCGGTCAACGATATATGTAGACGTATGACAGAACGCTCCATGCAGGAGCCGACGCTGCTTCTGCTCACCGCGCTGGCCGATGCCCCTCGGCACGGCTACGCGCTCATCCAGGAGATCGCCGCGATCTCGGACGGCCGGGTCAAGATGCGTACCGGAACGCTCTACGGGGCGCTCGACCGGCTGCTGACCCAGGGGTTGATCGAGGTCGCCGCCGAGGAGGTGGTGGACGGCCGCGCCCGGCGCACCTACGCGCTGACCGACGTCGGTCGCGGCGCGCTGGCCACCGAGGCCGAACGGCTGCGGGCCGTGGCCACCGAGGCCGAACGGCGGCTGTCCGTCGCCGTTTCCAGCCCGAGGGTCAGGGGGGCCTTCGCATGAGCATGATCGATTCGACCGTCGCCGTTCGGACGGCGCTGGCGTTCTACCCGGGCCGCTACCGCCGCGAGCGCGGTGACGAACTGGCCGTCGTCTTCGCCGACACCACCGCGGAGGCGGGCCCGGTCGCCAGGGTCCGGGAACTGCTCGACCTGGGCGCGTACGGGCTGCGGATGCGCACCGGGCTGACCTCGACGTCCCGGGGCGGGCGGCTGGCGGCGCTGACCGCACCGCTGGTGGTCGGGGCCGCCGGGGGGCTCGCGGCGGGCCAGGCGCTGCTGGACTACCTGGAGTCCGGCACGCTGACCGGGGGTTGGGGGACGCTGCACTTCCTGCCCTACTGGGCGCTGCTGGCGGCGGCGATGCTCTCCGCCGTCGCGGCGCTGCTCGGACGGTGGACGGCGGCGAAGCTGCTGGCCGGGGTGTCGGCGCTGGCGGCGGTGGTCGACCTGGTGTGGTCGGCGAGCAGTCCGCACGTCCTCCAGCCGCTCTGGTACTTCCTCGAATCCTTCCAGTGGGACGGCCCGTTCGTGCTCTGGGCCCTGATGCTGCTGGCCGCGCCGAAGGACGCGCTGCCGGTGCCGACCTGGCGGGAGCGGGGCCTGCTGCTGGCCGCAGCGGCGCTGACCCCGGTGGTGGCGTTCGCGGACAACGTCTACACCAGCTGGTACCACCTGGACCCCCAGTGGCGCGCGCTGATGATCGTCGTCCCGCTGCTGATGGCGCTGACGGCGGTGCGCGGCTGGTACGTGGCGGCCGTTCCGGGGCTCGCCGCCCTGCCGTGGGCGTTCAGCGTCAACCTGCACGGGCTCTGGCAGCAGGAGGGCGGGGCCTGGAGGCTGCTGCCGATGGCCGGGCTGACGATCGCGGTGGCGGTCGCGCTGGCACTGGTCGGCC